>NZ_JBSFWJ010000134.1:0-7669 GCF_053592695.1 Saccharopolyspora sp. NPDC002578
TGGTCTGGTTAGAGCGGGGTGACTAGGAGGGCTTGGGCTGAGCGGGCTGTTGAGCCCTGTTCGTCGTAGACGGTGCTCGCTGCTGTGCCTGCGCCCGGCGGTCTCCGGTGCCAGCGCCTGCGACACCAGAGCACCCACCACGCAGATCCCGGCCGCGACGAGCATCGTCGTGCCCGCACCGAGGTCCTGCATGGACCAGGGGAACAGGAAGGTGCCGATGGCGGCGCCGACGCGGCTGATCGCGGTCGCGAAACCGGTCCCGATGCCGCGCAGTTCGGTGGGCAGCACCTCGCCGGGGTAGACACCGGTGAGCGCGGTGCACATCGCGTTGGCGAAGGCGAAGACCAGGAAGCAGCCCAGCACGACCAGCGGCGGCGCCGAAGCCCACAGCGCGATGACGACGAGCACCGCCGCGCACACCCACTGCTGCGGGATGGTCAGCTTGCGGCGCCCGATCCGTTCGATGAGCAGGCAGGACACGACGACGCCGAGCAGCGCGACGCCGTTGACGCCGATGGCGCCGACGAGCCCGTCCTCCCCGAGGCCGTAGTGCGCCAGGACGCTGGCGGAGAAGGTGGCGATGGCGAAGTACGGCGTCACGGTGCAGAACCAGAACACCGAGATGAACGTGGTGGCCCGCCAGTACCGCGACGAGAACAGCATCCGGAACGTGCCCTGGCGCTGCTGCTCGCCGGTGATGTCGGCGCGGTCCGCCTGGTCCTCGATCCAGGTGTCCGCGATCCGCCGCGCCTCTTCGACGCGGCCCTTGCTCATCAACCAGCGCGGCGATTCCGGCACGCCCAGCCTGCCGAAGAACAGGATCACGGCCGGGACGGTGCTCGTCCCGAGGATCACCCGCCAGTCCGCGTCCAGCGCCGTCAGCGCGAAACCGACCACGAAGGCGACCACGAATCCGATGTACCAGGCCACTTCCGCGAACGACAGGCACCGGCCGCGCAACCGCGCGGGCGCGAACTCCGCCATCAGCGGCCAGCTGATCGAGTACTCGGCGCCGATCGCCACGCCCATCAGCAGCCGCACGACGAACAGCTGCCAACTGGAGTCGACGAAGAACTGCAGCACCGAACCGACCACGAACATGGCCAGGTCGATCGTGAACATCGGCTTGCGGCCGAACTTGTCCGCGGCCCAGCCGCCCAGCGGCCCGCCCGCGAAGATGCCGATCAGCGCCGCGGCCCCGATCAGCCCCTCGCCGTACACGGACATGTCCAGGTCGGTGGTGATGGCGCCGATCACGGTGCCGACGATGCCCAGGACGTAGCCGTCGATGAACATCCCGCCGGCGACGACGATGGTCAGCCTGATCAGGAATCGCTTCCTGTCGACCGAACTGCGCGGGGTGTCCGCGACTGAGTTGTAGGTCACCGGCTCGTTTCCTTCCCGCGTGGAGGACTTCGAAACCGGCCACGCCCGGCATTGCCGCACGGGTTTATAGCGCGACGCCGCGACCCCGCCCGCACTCGGGGCCGTTCCCCGCGGCGCGGGTGACCCGCCCCGCACGACAGGCCACCCCGAGCAGCACGCGTCCACTTTGTGAACGCGGCTGTTAGGGTGGGCGCACGGCAGGTCCAGGGGCCGGATGCGCTCCTCGTAGCGGGAGGCGGAAGCGGATGGGCGAGGCACCCGAGCAATCGGGGATGGTCAACAAATCGGTGACCAAAGCCGTCCGGTTGCTCCGCGAGCTGGCCGCCCAACCGCGGACCGGGGCCACCGTCACCACGCTCGCGAAGGCGGCGGGACTGAGCAGGCCGACGGCGTTCCGGCTGCTGCACAGCCTCGAACAGGGCGGTCTCGTCGACCGCATCGACACCAACTACGTCCTCGGCTGGGAACTGGCGCGGCTCGGCCGCAACGCGGACCCGTACGCGGGCCTGGTGGCGCACGCGCAGCCGCTGCTGCAGGAACTGGCCGACGAGTTCAACGAGTCGGTGACGCTGTCCATCCCGAACGCGCAGGACGGCCTGGACCTGGTCGCCGAAGCCGCGGGCTCGCACGTGGTCGGCGTGCTGTCGCAGAACATGGTCGGCAGGCACTACCCGATGCACGCGAGCTCCACCGGCAAGGTCCTGCTCGCCGAGCAGTCGGCCGATCAGCTGTGCCGGACGCTGCCGGTGGAGCTCGAAGCCTTCACCCCGCACACCATCACCGACCGGGCCGCGCTGCTCGTGGAGCTCGGGCAGGTCCTGGAGCAGGGCTTCGCGACCATCGACAACGAGCTGGAGCCCGAGCTGCTGTCGCTGTCGCGCCCGATCCGGGACAGCGCCGGGACGTTGGTGGCGATCCTCACCCTCAACGGTCCGCGGAGCCGCTTCGGCCGCGCCCGCATTCCCGAAGCGCTGCACAAGATGCAGAGCACCGTCGACCGGCTCGCGGAGCTGTTCTGGCGCGACTCGGAGAGCGCGTGAGCGGTCACGCGCCGCGGCGCACCTCGCTCGGGGTGCCGCAGTAGGCGATGCCGAGCAGCACGGCCTGGAAGACGGCGGCGAACGCGACGCCGGCCCACAGCCACGGCCCCTCCAGCTGGACGAACACCAGCGAGGTCGGCGCCGTGACGAGGAATCCCCAGATCCCGGCCAGGCTCGCGTCGGCCCGGTCGACCAGCAGCGCGTCCGCGGCGGTCCACACCCACACCGCGGACACCAGCGTCAGGTAGCCCAGTCCCGCCGGGTTGAACAGGTACCGGTGGAATGCCGCGGCCCAAGAGCGCTGCGAGCCGTGCATGGGAGACCTCCTGGAAGACGATCACTGGAACCGATCTCCACTATCCAGGCGGGACGGTTTCGACCGCATGAGCAGTTCTACCCATCCCCACCGACGATCACGCGCGTCGCGTCATCCGCGGCTCAGCAGCGCGACGAGGAACTCGGAGTCCGCGGCGAGCGGGCGCAAGTCCCAAGTGGACAGCTTCAGCTCGACCGCCAGGCCGGATTCCGCGGCGTCCGCGAAGAATTCGTCGAACCCGTAGCCCCGCCCGGCGCCGAACCCGACCGCGACGCGCCCCTGCGGCGCGAGGTGTTCGCGGAACCGCCGCAGCACCGCGCCGCGCGTGCTCGGCGCGAGGAACGGCAGCACGTTCCCGGCGCACACGATCACGTCGAACGGCTCGGTGACGCCGCGCGCCGGGAGGTCCAGCTCGGCCAGGTCGCCGACGAGCCAGCGCGGGCCGGGGTGATCGTGCTCGGCGGCGGCGATCAGCTCCGGGTCGACGTCGACGCCGACGACCTCGTGGCCCGCCGCGGCCAGCGCGGACCCGACCCTGCCGGGGCCGCAGCCCGCGTCGAGGACGCGCGCGCCGCGGGGGACCATCGCGTCCACCATCCGGGCCTCACCGGCGAGGTCGTCGCCGGCCCGCGCCATGCCGCGGATCCGCTCGACGTACCAGGCGGAGTGCCCGGGATCGGCCGCCACCTTCCGCATCCACATGCTCTGCTCGACCATGTCCCCATCCTCCTCGACCGGTACGCGGGAGCGGCAGGGCGCTCGCACTTCCGGTTCGTCGATCGCGCGATCGTCGGTGCCCGCCGCTACCTTCCGTGCCATGGCTTTGACTGCACAGGAACGAGAGCAATTCCTCGCCGAACCGCACATCGGGGCGCTCGCGGTGGCGCAAGCGTCCGATCGAGCGCCGCTGACGGTGCCGATCTGGTACCAGTACTCCCCCGGCGGCGAGCTGTGGATCTACACGGGCCCGGAGTCGCGGAAGGCGCGGGCGATCCGCGACGCGGGCCGCTTCAGCCTGATGGTGCAGCGGACGGCGCCGTCGGTCCGCTACGTCTCGGTGGAAGGTCCGGTCGTCCGGACCGAGGCGGGATCTCCGGACCGTTCCCATGAGATGGCGCACCGCTACCTGCCGCCGGATCGGGCCGCCGAATTCATGGAGTACGAGCGGACCCGGCTCGGCGAGCACGTGGTGATCTACATGCGCCCGGAGCACTGGCTGTCGGCGGACCTCGGCTCGGTGTAGCGGATCCGCGCCGCTCCTCGACCGGGGGCCACCGGTGCTCCGGGGCGAGGAGCGCGCCCGTTCACACTTTAAGTCATCCAACTTAGCCAGGTGTAGCGTGGTGGCCGACCGACCGGCACGAGCCGGTCGGACAGCGTCGACGAGCGTGAACTGCGAGGAAATCCATGTCCCCCACCGGCGAGCAGCCCACCCGCGAAGTAGCGGTCGTGATCGGAACGGGCGGCATGGGCCAGGCCATCGCGCGCCGCGAGGGCTGCGGCCGCAGGCTCGTCCTGGCCGACTTCGACACCGCGTCCCTCGAACGGTTCGCCGACGTGCTCCGCGACGAGGGTTTCGACGTGACCACGGCGGAGGTGGACGTCGCGGATCGCGCCTCGGTCGCGTCGGTGGCGGCGCTCGCCGACGGGCTCGGCCCGATCACCCGCCTCGTGCACACGGCGGGCGTTTCCCCCATCCAGGCGCCCGCGAGCACCATCCTCGCCGTCGACCTCCTCGGGACCGCGTTCGTGCTGGCGGAGTTCGAGCGGGTCGTCGCGGCGGGCGGCGCCGGGGTCGTGATCTCCAGCATGTCCGGCCACTTCGCCCGCCTCAACGCCGAGGACGAGCGGGCGCTCGCCGTGACACCCGCCGAGGAACTGCTGGAGCTGCCCGTCGTGGCGGCCGTCGACGATCCGAAAGCCGCGTATCCGCTGTCCAAGCGGGCCAACCAGCTGCGCGTGCAGGCCGCCGCGACGACCTGGGGCGCGCGCGGGGCGCGGATCAACAGCATCAGTCCCGGCGTCATCTCCACGCCGATGGCGCGCCAGGAACTGGCGAGCGAGCACGGCGACCGGATGCGCACCATGATCGACTCCTCGGGCGCGGGACGGATCGGCACCACCACCGACATCGCCGACGCGGCGTCCTTCCTGCTCGGCCCGGCGGCCTCGTTCATCACGGGCACGGACCTGCTCGTCGACGGCGGCGTCGTCGCGGCGACCCGGCAGTTCTGAGCAGCCCCTTTTCGTCCATTGTGGACGTATAGGGGCAGCGGCTCGCGCCAGTCGAGCCCCACGGGCCGACCGAAATCGCGCCTTTCCCAGAATTGCCGTTCCGCGTCCGCGAATCAGGTGCCACGACTGAACTTCACGGTTCCCTCGACAGGGCGGAACAGAACCACGCCGCGCCGGCCAGGAAAAGCGGCACCACGACGGCGCGGTCCGTTTTTCCCGAATCCCCGATTTCGCAATCCGGCACAAGGACGACTTCACGTACCGCGTGATGGCGGAATCTCCGGGCAGAGCCTGGCGAAAAAGGTCTAGACCCATTGACGGGGTGATCGGGTCCACATAGGTTTGCCGCCCGTCGGCAGCGGCGCCGAACACGCGCCGCGCCGACCCGTCCGCAGCAGAACCCGGACCGAGCGCGGCGCGTTCCGGGATCTCCTGGCCACACCACACCGGTCCCCGGACCGGGCGGGTAGAGGAGAACACCCTTGACGACGAAACCGATCCGATGGGCGGCGCTGGCGGCCGGCCTGCTGGTGCTGCCGTTCACCGGCGGCCCCGCGGCCGAGGCCGCGCCCGGCGAACTCCGCTCCGCGCCGTACTACATGCCGCTGGACAACGCCCCGCAGGACATCACCGAGGCGATCGAGGCCAGCGGCCAGAAGGACTACATCTTCGCCTTCGTGCTCGCGCCCGACGCCGGTAGCTGCACCCCCACCTGGGACGGCAAACCGGGCCAGGAGGTCGAGACCGACACCGCGGTCAAGGAGAAGGCCGACGCCGTGCGCGCGGCCGGTGGCGACCTGTCGGTGTCCTTCGGCGGGTACAACGGCATCGACCTCGGCGCCGCCTGCCCGGACTCCGCCTCGCTCGCGGACGCCTACCAGCAGGTGATCGACAAGTACGGGCTCACCCACATCGACCTCGACGTCGAAGGCGACGACCTCGGCGACGTGCCGGGCGAGACCAAGCGCTTCGAGGCGATCAAGTCCCTCAAGCAGAACAACCCCGACCTGCACGTCACGCTGACGCTGCCGACGACCACCGTCGGGCTCAACGACGCGGGCAAGGCGGAGATCCAGCGCGCCAAGGACATCGGCGCCGAGATCGACCTCTACAAGGTCATGGACTTCGACTACGGCGGCCCCGCCGACGACATGGCCAACAGCGCGATCGGCGTGGCCGAGGCGGTGCACGAGCAGATCCGCGAGCTGCACCCCGAGCTCGACGACGCCGCCGCCTACGCGCGCACCGGCGTCATCCTCATGAACGGGCACACCGACCAGCCCAGCGAGCTGTTCACCCAGGACACCTTCCGCGCGGTGCTCGACTACGCGAAGCAGCACCGGCTCGGCAGGCTCTCGTACTGGTCGATGAACCGCGACCGGGTCTGCACCGAAGAGGGCGGCTGGGCCGACGGCAAGTGCAGCAGCGTCGAGCAGCAGCCGTACGAGTTCACCCAGATCTTCGCCGAATACCAGTGACACCAGGAGAATCGCAGATGAAACCCCTGTCCAAGCTGGTGGCCGCGATCGCCGCCACCACGGTCCTCCCGCTGTCCGCGATGTCCGCGGGCGCCGCCGAACCGGCCCCCGCCGCCCCGCCCGCGCCGGCGCCGGCCGCGGAGATGAAGGTCGCGCCGTACATCGACATCACCCAGGACAAGCCCACGCTCGCCGAGGTCGCGGAAGCCACCGGGCAGAAGAACTTCACGCTGGCCTTCGTGCTCGGCAGCGCCGCCGGGTGCACGCCGATGTGGGGCGGCGAGAAGGCGCTGGACGACCCGAGCATCGTCGGCCAGATCGACGAGCTCCGCGCGCAGGGCGGGGACGTCATCGTCGCCACCGGCGGCGCGATGGGCCCGTACCTGGAGAGCGTGTGCGGCAGCGCGGACGAACTCCTCGGCGCCTACAAGCAGATCCTCGACGTCACCGGCAGCAACCACCTCGACGTCGACGTCGAGGCGACCATCCCGGAAGACGTCGCGAACGAGGCGCTGGCGAAGCTGCAGGCCGAGCGCGGTACGAAGGTCAGCTACACGCTGCGCGTGCAGAGCGACGACACCGGGCTCGACCCGTACTCGCTGCAGGTGCTGCAGAGCGCCGCGAAGCACGGCGTCGACGTGCTGGTGAACCCGATGGCCATGGAGTTCGGCTCCACCAAGCCCTGGGGTGACGCGGTGATCGCGGCCTCCGAGAGCGTGCTCAAGCAGATGAAGGAGATCTGGCCGGACCTCAGCGACGCCGACCTCAAGGCCCGCCTCGGCGTGACGCCGATGATCGGCCGCAACTACAACGGCAACATCTTCACCCCGGACAACGCCCGCCAGCTGCTGGACTGGGCCGACGCGAACCAGATCGGCCTGCTGTCGTTCTGGTCCGCGGGCCGCGACAACGGGAGCTGCCCCGGCGGCGCGGTCTCCCCGACGTGCAGCAGCATCGAGCAGGCGCCGTACGAGTTCACGAACATCATCAAGGGCTTCGGCGCCTGACCGGCTCCACCGAGCTCAGCTAACCGCCCCCTCGGCCCGGCCTTCCGGACCGAGGGGGCGTTCGTCCGGACCACGGATGGTCGCCGGACTCGCGCAGCATGACCTGCGTAGTGGGTCGCTCAGCGGAACCTCAGCGGCTTCCTCGCTGCGGGATCGATTTCTCATGTATGTCCATACACAGCGAAATCGCTGTCCTCGCGAGGAAGC
>NZ_JBSFWJ010000135.1:0-7487 GCF_053592695.1 Saccharopolyspora sp. NPDC002578
GACCACCGGCGGGTTCTCAGCTGCTTCCTCGCGAGGACAGCTTTTTCCCTCGTGGCGGAGCCACTTGGGAAAAAGATCCCGCAGCGAGGAAGCAGCTGAGGTTCCGCCACCCGACCCGCTGCGCAGGTCAAACCGGAAGGCCCTCAGGACTCGTGCAGGAGTCGTTCGGTGATGGTGACCTTCCGGCCGTCCGGCACGAGGACCTCGGCGGCGGCTTCGGTCCAGGCCGCGAAGTGCGGCGAGGCGCGGTGCGCTTCGAGCGCGGCCTGGTCGAGGTAGACCTCGTAGAGGACGAAGTGGTGGTCGTCCTCGGTGTCGACGACGACGTCGAAGCTCACGCAGCCCGGTTCGTCGGCGACGGAGGCCTGCGCGTCGGCTTTGATCGCGGTCAGGAAGTCGTCTCGGCGACCGGGCTTGACCTGGAGGGATGCGACGAGGACGAGCACTCGGATCTCCTGCTTGCGTTGTGGCTTCCCCGGGGCGGGGCGGCCTCCTGATCGGCGGGCACCGCCGAACCTACCGCTGCCCGCGGGCCGGTGCGGCGAACCGGCCGGTGATCCGGAACTCCGCGCGAGCCGGAGCGCCGCGCGAGCTGTCCATACTGGGGCCGTTCCGACGGACCAGTGGCAGAGGAGACGATGGTGATCCGGGTTGACGGCCGCACGTTGCGGTGCGCTGATGTGGCCGACGCGGCGTGGGCGACGGGGCCGTTGCAGATCGACCTGTCCACGGCGGCCCTGCGGGTGGCGGAGCACTCGTGGCGGCTCGCCGACGAGCTCAGCACCGAGCGCGTCGTGTACGGCAGGACGACGGGCGTGGGCGCCAACAAGGACGACCTCGTGGGCGACGGGGAGTCCGCGGAGCACGCGTTGCGGTTGCTGCGCAGCCACGCGGGCGGCAGCGGGGAACCCATGTCGGCGGCGCAGACCCGGGGGATGCTGCTGATCCGCCTCAACCAGCTCGTCGCGGGTCGCGCCGGGATCAGCCCCGCGCTGATCACGGCGCTGGCCGAGGCGGTGCGGGTGGGCGCGACCCCGCTGGTGCACCGGCTCGGCGCCATCGGCACCGGTGACCTGGCACCGCTGGCGGAGACGGCGCTCGCGCTCGTCGGCGAGCGGCCGTGGCTGACCGGGCACGTCGCCCCGGTGGAGATCCTCAAGGGCGACGCGCTGGCGTTCATGAGCAGCAACGCGGCCACCCTGTCCGAAGCGACCCTGGCGACGCTCGACCTGGAACGGCTCACCCGCGCCAGCCACGTGGTCGCGGCGCTGACCTACGTCGCGCTGGACGGCAACCCGGAGGCCTACGCGACGCCGGTGCACGAGGCCCGGCCGCACGCCGGCCAGGTCGGGTGCGCGGCGGAGATGCGGCGGCTGCTCGGCCTGGACAGCACGCCGAAACCGGGCAGGCGCATCCAGGACCCGTTCGGGCTGCGCGCGTACCCGCAGGTGCAGGGCGCGGCCGTGGACGCGGTGCACTACCTGCGGGACGTGCTGGCCATCGAGATCAACGCGGGCACCGAGAACCCGATGATCTCGGTGGTGCACCGCGACGCCTACCACCACGCGCACTTCCACACCGCGTACGTGGCCTCCGCGCTGGACTGGGTCCGGGCCACCGTGCACCAGGTCGCGGAGTTGTCGGCCGCACGCCTCGGGGACCTCGTCGAGCCGGAGTTCACCGGGTTGCGCCCGTTCCTCGCGGCCGGTCCGGCGGGCAGTTCGGGAGTGATGATCCTCGAATACGTCGCGCACGACGCGCTCGCGGAGCTGCGCCACGCGGCGCTGCCCGCGACGCTCGGCACGGCCGTGGTCTCACGGGGCCTGGAGGACCACGCGAGCTTCTCCACGCAGGCCGCGCGGGCGACGACGGCGGCGGCCGTCGCGTACCGGCGGCTGCTCGCCTGCGAACTGGTCGCGGCGGTCCGCGCGCTGCGGATGCGGGAAGCGGACCTGGTGGACCTGCCGGTGCGCGCGGCCTACGAGCTCGCTGCGGAGACGCTGGACCCGAGCGTGGAGGACCGTCCGCTCACCGAGGACATCGGCCGCGCGGGAACCGTGCTGGACGACCTGGTCCGGTTCTGAGTCAACGGTGCGGGCGCAGCGTGCGCCCGTGCAGCCGGGTGAGGACGGCGCCGTCGAGGGGGCGCTTCACGACGATGAGGGTCGCCGCGAGTCCGGCGCCGAACAGGAACACGGCCCCGCCGAGGACCGAGCGGACCAGGTTCCAGCCGTGCGCGACCTGCTGGATCGCGCGCTGCTCCGCGTAGCCGACCGACCGGCCGGTGCCGTCCCCGGCGACGATGTGGCAGGACTGGTCGGGGCGCATGACCTGGTCGCCGCAGCGGACCACCAGCGGGTCGGCGCCGATCGGCCCGGACTGGACGAGCGCGGAGCCGCCCAGCAGGAGCAGCGCGACGGCCACGAACCACGCTTGGACGAGCGAACCCATGGGCCCTCCGGTGCGGTCGGCGACGACCTTCGCGGCGTCGCTCGCGCGGCGCTGGTGCCCAGTCTGTCGGGCCGCGGCGCCGCACCGGGTGGTCTGTACAACGTGGAGGGTGGAAAACGGCTGTTCACGGCGGTGGTGCGGATTTTCCGGTCCGGATCGGTCCGCCGGTCGCCGACGCTGCAACCCGGTGCGGCGTGGGTGCGCCGCGCCGGTGGCGCGCGGCGCACCCGGTGCGCTACTCGGAGGTGGTCGAGCCGGAGTCGCCGCTGAGGGCGTCGGCGAAATCGTTGGCGACGCCCGCTCCGGCCTGGATCCCGCCCGCGATCAGGTCGAGCGGTGTGGTGGTGTTGTTCTGCTCCGGCTCGGCCTGGGCGAGGCCCAGCGCGGAGCACATCAGCACTGCCGTGGTTCCGGCGACGATCGCTGCTCGGTTCGCTGCTGCGAGACGCATCGGTCCGCTCCTTGCTCCCGGGATCAATTCCGCGGGCAAGGTTCCACGGAGCCGGACCCGTTGCCAGCGCGCTCACCCGCCCGGGGGTCCCCTGAACGACAGCCCACCCGACTGGTGCCCGAGCCCGGAGAGCCCGCCCGGACCGGCGGGCGCCGGATGGTTCAGGGTGGGGGCGAACACGGGAGAGGGAGGCCGGCGCGTGGGACGACGTTTCGAAGAGCTCGACTGGCAGGACACGCCGATCGGCGAGGTCAGCCTGCGTCGCAGGCTCGATCCGGCGCTCGGTGCGGACGTGTACGAGGTCAAGCTCGGCGACGAGTTCCTGATGTCGAGCGCGTTCACCGTGGCCGAGGAGGAACTGGCCCGCCTGGGGCTGGCCGCCGTCACCGGATCGGAGCTCGACGTGCTGGTGGGCGGGCTCGGGCTCGGCTGCACCGCGCAGGCCGCGCTCGCCGACGAGCGGGTGCGCTCGCTGGAGGTGGTGGAGGCGCTGGGGGCGGTGATCGACTGGCACCGGCGGGAGCTGCTGCCGCTGGGGCACGAGCTCAACGCCGACCCGCGGGTCCGCTTCGAGCACCGCGACTTCTTCGCCTGGGCCGCCGAACCTCCGCAGCGGCGCTACCACGCGATCCTGCTCGACATCGACCACTCGCCGACCAACGTGCTCGACGCCGGGCACGCCGACTTCTACCGGCCGTCCGGCCTGCGCCTGCTGGCCGAACATCTGGAGCGGGGCGGGGTTTTCGCGCTGTGGTCGGATGATCCGCCCGCGGAGGAGTTCATCGCGGCCCTGTCGGAGGTCTTCGGGACCGTCCGGGCGCACGTGGTCGACTTCGACAACCCCTACGGCGGGCCGCGGGGTTCGAACACGGTGTACGTCGCGCACGACTGACCCCGGACTCCGCCGGGGGCCTGAGACCGGTCGCCGCGGGGAATCGCGGTGCGCGGTCGGGCTGATGCCTGGAGCGGGTGTGCACGACCTCACCCGTGTCGGCGGTACCGGCGGGGTTCGCGACCGTGACGTGCCAGGATGGGCGGATGGTCGGCCGCCCGGATTCCGCCGCCCCCCACCGAGTGTGGCGGGGCGTGGACGCGTCGGAGCGGCAGGCCCGGCGCCGCGACCAGCTCGTCGCGGCCGGGTTCGCGCTGATGGGCGGCGACGGCGCGAAGTCCGTCACGATGCGCGGGGTCTCGCGGGAAGCGGGCCTCACGGAGCGGTACTTCTACGAGAGCTTCGCCAACCGCGAGGCGCTGCTGATCGCGGTGCTGGACGCGACGGTCGAGCAGGCGCGGGAGGTGCTGCTGGCCGCGGCCGAGCGGGCGCCGGCGCAGCAGCTCGACGCGGTCCGGTACCTGGTGGGCGCGTTCACCGAGTTCGTCACCTCCGACCCGCGCCGGGGCCGCGTGCTGTTCATCGAGTCGCTGGCCGCGCCGGAGCTCGCGGAGCGGGGGCGGGAGCTCGTCGCGGAGTTCACCGTGACGATCGCGGCCCTGATGCGCGGCGCCGAGCTCGGCGGCGAGCAGGCCGACGAGCAGGACGTGCGGCTCAACGCGCTGGCGATCTTCGGCTCGCTGGCGCAGCTCTACCAGGCCTGGCTGGAGGAGCGGATCGACGTGCCGCGCGAACGGTTCGTCGAGCACGTCTCCCAGGTGATCGAGAGCGCGGGGCGCGCGACCTCGCGTTGATCGTCCACATCGGACGGTCCTGCTGACCCGCTCCCGGTGGGGCGTCGACGCGGGTGCGCGCCCGCGAATTCCCGGCTCCGGCTTCGTCGCGGCGGTGAACCGCTCCAGTTATTGACATCGTGCTAATAGCCGAGGATGCTTCATTTCCGGTGAGCCGGATCACGGGCGGCGGCTCGCTCGGGAGTGCTTGCTCGTCCGGTGTATTCGCACGTCAGGGTCCTGTCGATCAGGTTCAAAAGTTGACATCAAGTGATGTTGACATTGTTTGATGTCAAAAATATCGTCCGAGGACCGACGTCGCGCATCAACGAGGAGGCAGGCGATGGGCAGCTCTGGGGAAACGGGCGACACCGCCGATCGTCAACGGCGGGTGCGGGTGGCGATCGTCGGCGCCGGCTTCGGCGGACTCGGCACGGCGATCATGCTCAAGCGCGCCGGGATCGACGACTTCGTGCTGCTGGAACGAGCCGCGGAAGTCGGCGGCACCTGGGAGGTCAACACCTACCCCGGCGCGCAGTGCGACATCCCGTCGATCCTGTACTCGTTCTCCTTCGCGCCGAACCCCGAGTGGAGCAGGCTCTACCCGCTGCAGCCGGAGATCAAGGACTACCTGCGGCGCTGCGCCGAGGACTTCGACCTCGTCCCGCACCTGCGGATGGAGCACGAAGTGCTCGACGCCGCCTGGGACGAGGACGAGCAGCACTGGAACGTGGTGACGGACAAGGGGGCCTGGCAGGCGCAGGTGCTCGTCGGCGCCACCGGACCGTTCAGCGAACCCTCCGTCCCGGACCTGCCCGGCCTGGAGCGCTTCCAGGGGAAGGTCTTCCACACGGCCCAGTGGGACCACGAGCACGACCTCGCCGGCGAACGGGTCGCGATCATCGGAACCGGTGCCTCCGGGGTCCAGATCATCCCCCGAGTGCAGCCGGTGGCCGGGGAGCTGACCGTCTTCCAGCGCACGCCGACCTGGATCATGCCGCACCCCGACCGCCGCATGACCCGCTTCGAGCAGCGCGTGTTCCGGCGGTTCCCCGCCGTGCAGCGGTTCGCGCGGGAGTGCTTCGACCTCGTGCAGGAAGCGCTCGTTCCCGGATTCGTGCACCGGCCCGGCCTGCTCAAGGGCATGGAATGGCTCGGTCGCGCGCACCTGCGCCGCCAAGTCCGCGACCGCGAGCTGCGGGCCAAGCTCACGCCGCACTACTCCTTCGGCTGCAAGCGGCCCACGTTCTCCAACAAGTACTACCCGGCGCTGGCGGCGCCCAACGTCGACGTGGTCACCTCCGGCATCGCAGAAGTGCGGGAGAACGGGATCGTCACCGGCGACGGAACGCTGCACGAGCTCGACACCATCATCATGGGCACCGGCTTCCGGATGACCGACAACCCCGTTTTCGACCGCGTGCGGGGGAAGAACGGCCGCAGCCTCAACGAGGTGTGGCAGGGCGACGCGCAGGCCTACCTGGGCACCACCATCAGCGGATTCCCCAACTTCTTCTTCCTGCTCGGGCCGAACTCCGTCGTCTACACCTCGCAGGTCGTGACGATCGAAGCGCAGGTCGCCTACATCATGAGCTGCCTGCGCCAGATCGAACGGCGAGAGCTGGCGAGCATCGACGTCAAACCCCAGGTGCAGCAGTCCTTCGCCGACGAGGTCGAGCACGGCCTGCGCAACTCGGTGTGGAACGTCGGGGGATGCAGCAGCTACTACCTCAACGACGCCGGGCGCAACTTCGTCTTCTACCCCGGATTCAACCGGGCGTTCCGCTCCCGAACGCGCGAGGCCGAGCTGGCCGACTACCACACCAGCAGCGCCGCCGAGCGCAGCGCGATCTCCTCGAGTCAAAGGACGTCATGATGTTCCGACTTCCCCGCATCGGCAGGAAACCGGTCGTCGACCCGCGCGGCGCCCGCCGCTACACCGAAGAGGCGCACGTGATCGCGCCGCGCGACGTGGAGTTCTCGTGGGACGGGGTGCCGATGCACTACATCCCCGGTGAGCCGCTCGCCACGCACACCATCAACTTCATGCACCTGGTGCTGCCGGAAGGCGAACGGGCGATGTCGAACGCGCTCGCCGAAGCACTGCCGCTGATCAAGGATCCGCGGCTGCACGAGGAAGTCGTGGGTTTCGTCGGCCAGGAGGCCACGCACGCCTCCTCGCACGAGGGTGCGCGCGAGCACCTGTCCTCGATCGGCCTGAACACCGAGCCGATGACGCGGAAGCTGGAGTGGATGGTCGACCACGTCCTCGGCGACCGCGGCCTCAAGGGCCGCGCCAAGCACGCGTGGCTGTGCGAGCGGCTCGGCATGTTCGCGGCGCTGGAGCACTACACCGCGGTGATCGGTGAGTGGCTGCTGAACGCGAACGTGCTGGAGCGCAAGGGGATGCACCCGACGATGCTGGACCTCGTCCGCTGGCACGGCGCCGAAGAGGTCGAGCACCGCAACGTCGCCTTCGACGCGTTCATGTACGTCGACGGCAGCTACGCCCGGCGCGTGCGCACGGCGCTGCTGGCGAGCTTCACGCTGCTGGTGCTGCTGCTGTCGTCGCTGCACTACCTGTTCAAGGCCGACCCGTCGAAGGACAAGGGCCGGTTCTGGTTCCTGCAGCTGCTCAGCGCCATGCGGCGCGGGGTCGTGCCGAACATCGCGCTGTTCGTGACCGAGATCCCGAAGTACCTCAACCCGCGATTCCACCCGTCGCAGCTGGGAAGCATGGACGCCGCCGTGCGCTACCTGGCCCAATCCCCGGCGGCCAACGGATGATCGGGTTTTCCGGCTCGTTCTTCTTTGGTGGTCGGGTGGCGGAACCTCAGGTGTCTTCTCGCTGCGGGATCTTTTTCCCGAGTGGCTCCGCCACGAGGGAAAAAGCCGTCCTCGCGAGAAGACACCTGAGAAC
>NZ_JBSFWJ010000136.1:0-7419 GCF_053592695.1 Saccharopolyspora sp. NPDC002578
AACCTCAGTGGCTTCCTCGCTGCGGGATCATTTTTCCAAGTGGCTCCGCCACGAGGAAAAATGCTGTCCTCGCGAGGAAGCCACTGAGAACCCGCCGGTGGTCGGCTTGCTCAAGCTGGTCACTGCTCAGCGGCTTCGCCGCTGACAAGACAACGGTCAAAAGATCATCGTGTGCGGACTTCCCTGCGTACTCGGCTCGCTACGCCATGTGTCCTGTGGGGACTGCTTACGGTTGTGCTGGTCAGGGGGTTAGCGTCTGGGCAGGCGCGACGTGGCGAGGGAGGTGGGGCATGCGGGGGCCGCTCTCGCGGCAGCTGCTGGGCTGGCAGCTGGCGATCATCCTGGTGCTGCTGGCCTCGATCGCCGTGTTCTCGGTGTCGCAGTCCAACGCCGCGTTCCGCGCCACCGAGGGCAGGCGGATGCTGTCGGTCGCCGAGGACCTCGCCGCGACCGACGGGGTCCGGTCGAACCTTCAGGACCCGTTCGACCGGGACGCGTTGCCGATCTTCGCCGAGAGCGCCCGCAGCCTCTCCGGGGCCGACGAGGTGATCATCACCGACGCGCGGGGCGTGGTGCTGACCTCGCCCGACCCCGGCCAGCGCGGTCAGCTGCTGCCGCTGGGGACGAGCACCGTGCTCGGTGGCCGCGCCTGGGTGGGCCAGGTGCGCGACGCCGACGGCACCGAATCGCTGGTGGCGCACGTGCCGGTGATCGGGCCGGGCGCGCGGATCGTCGGCGTGGTCGCGGCGGGGCGGGAGACCCCGGACTTCTTCGCCGGTGTGCGGCGCGCTCCCGGCGATCCGCTGATGCTGCTGGCGTTCGCGACGTTCCTCGCCGTGGCCGGGTCGATCCTGCTGGCGCGGCGGGTCAAGCACCAGACGCTGGGGCTGGAACCGCAGGAGATCACGCGCCTGGTGGAGCACCGGGAGGCGATGCTGCACGGCATCCGCGAAGGCGTGCTCGGAGTGGACCAGCAGAACCGCATCACCGTGGTCAACGACCAGGCCAGGGACCTGCTGTCGCTGCCCGCGGACTGCGTCGGCCGGGACATCGACGAGCTCGACCTCAACGACCGCGCGCGCGACGTGCTCACCGGCCGCACCGGCGGCGTCGACCAGATCGTGCTGCGCCGGGGGCGGGTGGTGGTGCTGAACCGGATGCCGATCTCCACGGTCGGCGCGGTCGTCACCATGCGGGACCGCACCGAACTCGTCGACCTGCAGCAGGAACTGGCCGCGCACCGCGCCACCACCGACACGTTGCGGGCGCAGGCGCACGAGTTCAGCAATCGGCTGCACACCATCTCGGGGCTCATCGAACTCGGCGAGTTCGACGAGCTGGCGCGGTTCGTCGACCGCGTCAGCCACACCCGGGGGCAGTGGCAGTCGGAGGTCGCGGCGCGCATCGCCGACCCGGCCACGGCGGCGCTGCTGGTCGCGAAGGCCAGCCTGGCGGCGGAACGCGGTGTGGGACTGCGGCTGACCGACGGCAGCGCGCTCGGCGAAGTCGACGAGCAGTCCTCGGCCGACGTGACGACGGTGCTGGGCAACCTGGTGGACAACGCGCTGGACGCGGTCGAAGGCGCGGCCGCGGACAACCTGATCGAGGTCGACATCCGGCACGCCGGCGACGTGGTGACGCTGGTGGTGCGCGACTCCGGCCCCGGGGTGGCGCCGGAGATCGTGGAGGAGGTCTTCCGGCACGGGTTCAGCACCAAGGCGGCCCGCGACGGGGAACGCGGCCTCGGACTGGCGCTGACCAGGCAGATCTGCCACCGCCGGGGCGGTTCGGTGCAGGTGCGCAACGAACGCGGCGCCGTGTTCACCGCGCGGCTGCCGATGGATGCGGAGGTGCCCGCGTGATCAAGGTCCTGGTGGTGGACGACGACTTCATGGTCGCCAAGATCCACAGCGGTTACGTGGGCCGGGTCGAGGGGTTCGAGGTCGTCGGCGTCGCGCACTCCGGTGCCGACGCGCTGCGGGCGGTCGACGAACTGCGCCCCGAACTGGTGCTGCTGGACATCTACCTGCCGGACATGGACGGGCTCACCGTGCTGCGCTCGATGCGCACCGGCGCCCGGCCGTCCGCGGAACCCGACGTGCTGGTCATCAGCGCCGCGCACGACCTGGACACGGTGCGCGGCGCGGTGCGCGGCGGCGCGGTGCACTACCTGATCAAGCCGTTCAGCTTCGACGCGCTGCGCGAGCAGCTGGAACACTTCCGGGCGTTGCACGATCGGCTCAGCGAACTCCCCGGCGATTCCCCCGCCGCGCAGCAGGACATCGACCGGCTCTTCGGCACCCCGGCGCGCCCGGCCGCGACGCCGAAGGGCGTGGCGAGCGAAACCGCGGTCGTGGTGGAGCGGGTGCTGCGCGAGGCCGCGGCGAGCGGCGAGGACCTGTCGGCCACCGAGTGCGCCGGGCTCGCGGAGCTGTCGCGGGTCTCGGCGCGCAAGTACCTGGAGCACTTCGTCGACACCGGCCGCGCGGAGGTGCGGCTGCGCTACGGCGGCACCGGCCGCCCGGAACGCCGCTACCGCTGGTCGGTGTGAGGCGTTCTGATCCTTCGCTTGCCGCGCAACCGGAAACCCTGATGTCGAAACCGCGCGCGGCGCTCGGCGGTCCCTCTTTCAGGCGGCCGTGGAGGACTCGATTTGTGGGCGCCGGGGTGTGGCCAGAGGCTGGCAGCGCGCACCTTTCGGATCTTCGAGGCGGGGCGTGCACGTCTCCGCGAACGGCGACCCCCGTGAGATCATCTCGATCGCGCGGAGTGGCCACAGTGGACTTCCCGCCTCCGCGGGACAAGCTCGTCCGGCGCTCGGACCCGGATGCGCGCGGGCCGTGGTGGACGAGCGAAGGAGGACGGTCGGCGTGAACACCGAGAATTCGCCGTGCGGCGTGGAAGAACGAGCACCGGGCGGGTGGGAGTTCGTCGAGTCGATCGTCTCGGAGGAATTCCCGGCCGCGCTCACCGGCGGGGTCGACCTGGCTCCGCTGGACGGGCGCGTCGCGATGACCACCGACTCGTTCGCCGCGTCGCCGCTGTTCTTCCCCGGCGGGAACCTCGGCGACCTCGCCGTCAACGGCACCGTGAACGACCTCGCCGCCTCCGGTGCCGTCCCCCGGCACCTGGTGGCGCGGCTCGTCGTCGAAGCCGGTTTCCCCGTCGGCGACCTGCGGCGGGTGGCGCGGTCGATGGGCGCCGCCGCGGCGGGCGCGGGCGTGCGGATCACCAGCGGTGGCGGTGCGGTCGTGGCGCGGGGCGAGGTCGACGGCTGCCGGATCGACACCACCGGCGTCGGCACCTTCACCGGCGCGCGCGGGCTGGGCGCGTCGCGGGCGCGGCCGGGCGACGCGGTGCTCGTGACCGGGCCGGTCGGGGACCACGGGATCGCGGTGCTGCTCCACCAGGACTCGCGGGTGGCCGAGCACGTCTCCGACACCGCCGCGCTGCACGGCCTCCTGCACGAGGTGCTGGCGGCGGCGCCGGCCGTCCGCGTGCTGCGGAACGCGACGCGCGGCGGGATCGCCGCCGTGCTCGACGAGATCGCCCGCGCCTCCGGGATGGCGGTGGCGCTGGAGGAGAGCGCGGTTCCCGTTCGCGCCCGGGTGCGCGCCGCGGCGGAACTGCTCGGCATCGACCCGCTGCACGTGGCCTGCGAAGGCCGCGCGGTCGCGGTGGTCGGTGGCGACGAGGCCGAAACCGCGCTGGCCGCGATGCGCGCCCACCCGCTCGGCGGGCGCGCGGCGATCATCGGGCGGATCATCGCGGCGTGACCCGCGCGCCCACCCCGACGACTCGCCAGCCCCGCTCCCGTCTCAGCCCCGCAGTGCCGGGGCCAGTTCGCGCCAGCCCTCGCGGGGGAGTTCGGTTCCCCTGCTCAGGACCTGCACGCAGACGTGGTCGGCACCGGCTTCGCGGTGTGCTCGCACCCGGTCGGCGATGGTGTCCACGTCGCCCCACGCGACCAGGCCGTCGATGAGCCGGTCGCTGCCGCCGTCGGCGAAGTCCTCGTCGGTGAAGCCGAGGCGCCGCAGGTTGTTCAGGTAGTTCGGCAGGCCCAGGTACGGCGCGGTCCGGAGCCGGGCGATCTCGCGGGCTTCGACCGGGTCGGTCTCCAGCACCACCTTCTGCTCCGGCGCCAGCAGCGGCCCGTCCCCGAGCACGTCCCGCGCGGTCGCGGTGTGCTCGGGCGTCGTGAGGTACGGGTGCGCCCCGGCCGACCGCTCCCCCGCCAGGGCGAGCGCGCGCGGGCCGAGCGCCGCCAGCACCCGCGCCTGCGGCGGCAGCGGGTCGTCGAGGGCGTCGAGTTCGTCCACGTAGGACCGCAGCTTGCTGAACGGCTTCTCGTAGGACCGGCCCGACCTCTCCACCACCGGTGCGTGGCTGGGGCCGATGCCGATCAGCGCTCGTCCCGGGTGCGCCCGGTCGACGCGCTGGTAGGCGGCGGCGAGGTCGGCGGCCTCGTGCTCCCAGATGTTGACGATCCCGGTGGCCACGACCAGCTTCTTCGTCGCGCCCAGCAGGGCCTGCACCGTGCGCAGGTCCCCGGGAGCCACGCCGAGCCACAGCGCCGCGTACCCGAGCTCTTCGAGCTCGACCAGCGCTTCCCGGTGCTCGGCGTCGTCGCCGTCCCAGCTGGGCGCCCCGGTCCACAGCCCGAACCGCCCGATCTCGATCGCCATGCCGCTCCTTCACGTCGTGGATCTCCCACCTCGGCCAACCCGCGACGCGACCGCTCTGTTCCCTCAGCCCGCGAAGCGGCGCACGGCATCCGGGTGGATGACGAGCCGGACCCACTCCTCGTCGAGCATTCCGGCGAGTTCCTCGGCACGGGCCGGGTCGTCGAGGTCCCAGTAGCGAGCACCGAGGCGGGCGCACAGGTCGCTCGCCCCATCGGTCTCCACCGCGACGCGACCCGCGACCGACACCCAGTGCTCGCGTTCGCCCGTCGGAGCGGCGACGACGATCGAGGCGCGTGGATCGTCGCGCAGGCGCCGCACTTTGAGCGCGTCCGGCGCGGTGAACAGCTGGATCGTGCCGTCGTCGGTCGCTTCGAACCACACCGGCCGGGGCTGGGGCGGAACCGGCCCGGCGGCCACGGTCAGGAAACCGTGCAGGGGGCGGCGGAGGAATTCGAGGTCCTGGGCGGTCAAGGCGTCAGTGCTCATCGTGGCCTTTCGGTCGTGTGGCGGGAGCGGAGTTCGGTGCGCATGTTCCGAGGAAAGCGGTCACGCCGCAGGGCGGGCGCTCCCGGCGCGGGGGTCCCGCCAGGCCCCGGCCGCCGCGGACCGCGCGACGTAGTCCTCGAAAGCTCGGGGTGCCCGTCCCAGCAGGGCGGCGAGGTCGTCCGTCGTCGTGGCGAGCACCCCTCGGTCCATCAGCACGAACATCTCGGCGACGTGGTGGGCGTCGTCCTCGCCCAGGCCGTCGTCGACCAGCGTCGCGGCGTACTGCTCCGGCGAGATCGTCCGGTAGGTGAGCGGACGCCCGGACGCGCGGGAGATCAGTTCGACGGCCTCCCAGAAAGTGATCGAGCGCGGTCCGGTGAGCTCGTAGATCCGGCCGGCGTGCCGACCGGGTTCGGTCAGCACCTGGACGGCGGCGTCGGCGACGTCGTCGACGTCGATGAACGGCTCGGGGACCGCGTCGGCCGGGGTCGCCAGCTCACCGGCGAGCAGCGGGGCGTGGAAGACCTCCTCGTCGAAGTTCTGCGCGAAGTTCGACGCCCGCAGGACGGTCCACTCCAGCGCCGAACCGCGCACCGCGTCCTCGGCCGAGCGCATGTCCAGTCCGAACGGGGAATCGCCCCAGGTGTCGGCGCCGCGCCCGGACAGCAGCACCAGCCGCCGCACCCCGGCGGCCTCGGCGCGAGCCGTGAACTCGTGCACCGGGCCGGGCACGGTCGGCGCCACCAGGTAGACGGCGTCGACGCCCGCCAAGGACGCGTCCCAGGTGCCGGGGTCGGACCAGTCGAACCGGGTCTCGCTCGACCGGGAGGCGGCCCGCACCGGCGTGCCGCGCAGCCGCAACCGGGCGAGGACCCGGCGGCCGGTCTTGCCGGTCGCGCCGAGGACGAGGGTGGTGTCGTTGCTCATGACTTCGAGTCAACCCCGCCGGTTCGGACAATCCCATAGGTGAGAAGCCGGATCGCCTGCGCGTTCGTCTAACCTCGGCGAGGTGGACGCCTTCAGTGACCTGATCCGCGGCGTGCGAGCCCACGGCTCGCTGTTCGGCAGTTCGACCCTGACCCCGCCGTGGTCGCTGCACTTCGTGGACGGGGCGCCGCTGACGCTGTGCACCGTGCTCACCGGGGCGGGCTGGATCGTGGCCGACGGCCACGATCCGGAGCCGCTGCGCACCGGCGACACGATCGTCGTGCGCGGGCCCGCCACGTTCACCTTCGTGGACGAGGTCGGCACCGCGGCGGAACCGCTCGAGTGCGGCGAGGACTGCGCGACGCCCGAGCAGGGCGGCACCCGGCACCGGCTCGGCTGGAACGATCCCGGCGAGGACCCCGGCGAGGGCGCCACGACCTTGATCGTCGGTGCTTATCCGGTGCGCGGCGAGCTCAGCCGCCGCCTGCTCGACGCGCTGCCCGTGGTGCTGCGGGTCGATGCCGGCGGCACGGCCGATCCCGTGCTGGAGCACCTCGGCGCCGAGGTCGCCGTGGACGCGCCGGGCCAGCAGGTGGTGCTCGACCGGCTGCTCGACTGGATGCTGGTGTGCACGTTGCGGGAGTGGTTCGACCGCCCCGGCGGCGCTCCCCCGGCGTGGTGGGCGGCGCAGCGCGACCCGGTCGTCGGCAACGCGCTGCGCCTGCTGCACGCCGAACCGGCAGCGCCGTGGACGGTGGGCGCGCTCGCCGACCGCACCGGGGTGTCGCGTTCGACGCTGGCCAAGCGGTTCGCCGACCTGGTCGGCGAGCCACCGCTGACGTACCTGACCCGCTGGCGCATGACGCTCGCCGCGGACCTCCTGGTCGAGCAGGACTCCACGACCATCGCGGACGTCGCCCGCACGGTCGGCTACTCCGACCCCTTCGGCTTCAGCGCCGCCTTCAAACGAATTAGAGGCACCAACCCCAGCACCTACCGCCGAACCACGACCACCACCTAGCCCCCGCCCGCACCCAAAGACCGCGCCTTCGGCGGCGAAGCCGTGCCCCGGGCCGCGAAGCAGGCCTGCCTTGCGGCCGAAGGCCGTGCCTCGCGGCGAAGCCGTGCCTCGGGCTGCGAAGCAAGCCTGCTTGGCGGCGAAGCCGTGCCTGTATGTGCGAAGCACATAGCCCACGTCAAGAAGGTGACAACCCGCGGGTTCTCAGGTGGTCTGTCGCGAGGACGGCTTTTTCCCTCGTGGCGGAGCCACTTGGGAAAAAGATCCCGCAGCGACAGACCACCTGAGGTTCCGCCACCCGCC
>NZ_JBSFWJ010000137.1:0-6933 GCF_053592695.1 Saccharopolyspora sp. NPDC002578
GAGGGAAAAAGCTGTCCTCGCGAGGAAACCGCTGAGAACCCGCCGGTGGTCACCTTGCTCAAGCTGGTCACTGCTCAGCGGCTTCGCCGCTGACAGGACAACGACGAACAACGCCGCTCACTTGGAAATTCAAGCTCAAAGACGGGCAGCGAGGAGCCGTCTTCCGGCACGATCCCGCTGCGGGTCGGCGGGCGGCGCGGTGCCGCCCGCCGATTCCCGGGCACGGGCACGCGACCACTCTCGTCCACAATGGACGAATTCGCCCTAGGTCCCGCTCTCCGCGGCGAACCGTCACCGATCGCGCGCTGCCGAACGGGCTCCCCTGCACCGCGCCGAAGTGGTCCGTCCGGCGGTCCGCGGCGACGCAGGTGGCCGCTTTGCGGCGGATTCACGCCGGGCGTCGCCGATCACCCTTGCCAGTGCGCGGCGAGCGAACCTACGCTTCGGAAAGCGCTTACCACATTTCCATTCGACGAGCGCAGGACTGCTCCATCCACCGGGGTGCGACCAGGCACCCTCGACCTGATCGGCACCGTCCTCAATGGAATCATTCAAGGTGAACAACTCCCGATCCCGCCGCCGGGCACTGCTTCCCGTGCTGGCCGCCGCACTGCTCCCGGTCACCTGGCCGTTACCGCAGGCGGTCGCCGCACCGCCCGCGGCCGAGCCCGGCCGGGCCGCCGTCAGCGTCCGGTCCGGCGACGGCAACTTCGTCTCGTGGCGGCTGCTCGGCTCCGACCCTGCGGGCATCGCGTTCGACGTCTTCCGCGACGGCACGGAGCTGACGCCCGCGCCGCTGACGGGCCCCACCGGCTTCTTCGACGCGGGCGCACCGCCCGAAGCCCGCTACACGGTCGTCCCGGCGACGCCCGGTGGCGCCACGATGGCCGCGTCGCAGGCCCGGTCGTTCGCCGCCGACCACCTCGACGTCCCGCTGCAGATCCCCGACGGCGGCACCACCCCCGACGGCACGGACTACACCTACAGCGCCAACGACGTCAGCGTCGGCGACCTCGACGGGGACGGCGAGTACGAGTACGTGGTCAAGTGGGATCCGTCCAACTCGAAGGACAACTCGCAGAGCGGCCACACCGGAAACCAGATCGTCGACGCCTACAAGGCGGACGGCACGCTGCTGTGGCGCATCGACCTCGGGCGCAACATCCGCGCGGGCGCGCACTACACCCAGTTCCAGGTCTACGACTACGACGGCGACGGCCGGGCCGAGGTCGCGATGAAGACCGCCGACGGCACCGTCGACGGCGCGGGCACCGCCCTCGGCGACGCCGACGCCGATCACCGCAACGACGGCGGTTACGTGCTGGACGGACCGGAATTCCTCACCATGTTCGACGGGGAGACCGGCGCGGTCCTGCACACCACCGACTACCTCCCGCAGCGCGGCGACGTCGGCGAGTGGGGCGACGACTACGGCAACCGGGTGGATCGCTTCCTCGCCGCCACCGCGCAGATCGGGGACAAGCCCGCTCTGATCCAGGCGCGCGGCTACTACACCCGCACTGTGATCACGGCGTGGCACTTCGAGGGCGGCGAACTCGTTCCGCTGTGGACGTTCGACAGCGATGAGGCGGGCGAGCAGTACGCCGGGCAGGGCAACCACAACCTGTCGGTGGCCGACGTGGACGACGACGGCAGCGACGAGATCATCTACGGCTCGCTGGCCCTCGACGACGACGGCACGCCGCTGTGGAACACCGGATACGGTCACGGCGACGCGCTGCACGTCGGCGCCTTCGCCCCGGACAACGAGGGCCTGGAGGTGTTCAAGGTCGACGAGAACTCCGACCAGCCCGGTTCGTGGCTGGCCGACGCCGCCACCGGTGAGATCCTCTGGGAGACCGAGCCTTCGGGCGACAACGGCCGCGGCGTCGCCGGGGACATCTGGGCGGACAACCCCGGTGCCGAGTACTGGTCGGCCGCCGACGACCGGCTGCGCGACTCCGCGGGCGCGGAGATCGGTCCCGCTCCCGGTTCGATGAACTTCCTCGTCTGGTGGGATGGCGACGCGACCCGCGAACTGCTCGACGACACCCGCATCGACAAGTACACCGGCGACGGCGAGCGGCGCCTGGAGGACTTCGAGGGAGTCGCCTCGAACAACGGCACCAAGGCCACCCCCGCGTTGTCCGCTGATCTGATGGGCGACTGGCGCGAGGAGGTCGTCTACCGCACCGAGGACAGCAGCGCGCTGCGGATCTTCAGCACCGCGGAACCGACCGAGCTGAGCCTGCCCGGCCTGATGGAGGACCGGCAGTACCGGCTGGCCGTCGCCTGGCAGAACACCGCCTACAACCAGCCCCCGCACCCGAGCTACGACCTCGGCGATCAGGACGCCGCCACCCGCAGGGAGTCCGGCCCGCTGCCCTGATCCGGAGGACACCTCTCGCGGACCGCACAGGTGTCCCGCGGGCGGGCCGTTCGCCTGCGAGCCGGGGCGAACGGCCCGCTCACCCCGAACACCGCTGCCGCGCAACGGGAATCCCGGTTCAGCTCCGGCGCGGCAGGGTTTCGGCGAAGGCCGCGAGGACATCGGCGAGCACCTGGCCGAACGAGGTCTCTCCCCCGCGCTGGGCGAGTTCGGCGAACGCGAGCTGGGTCAGCGCGAGCAACGACGTCGCCAGCGCCCGCGCCCGCAGATCCCCGGGGGCCCAGCCCTCGCGGCGGCAGATCATGTCGGTCACGAACTCGACGATCCGCTCGACCCGGCCGAGCACCAGGGCGAACACCTTGGAGTCGGCGGCGATCGCCTTCTCGAACAACCGCCGCTCGTCGCTGACGCCCGGCCGCTCGGAGAGCTCGGCCATGGCGGCGCGGACCGTGATCGTCAGGTCCTCGTACAGCTCCCCGGTGGGGCCGCCGCCGACGAAGACCTCGATCTCCGGCCCGGAGGGGAGCTCGTCGGGCCCGAGCACGGCGGAGGTCTTGTCCGCCAGCAGGTTGAACACCGTGCGGCGGCTCAGCTCGGCGGCCTCGGCGAGGTCGTCCATCGTGAAGCCGTCGAACCCGCGCGCGATGACGAGCTCGCACGCCTTCCGCTGGATGAGCGCGCGACGCTCCAGCAACTTGCACTCCCTGGACATGGAGTGCATTGTTGCACTGAGTCCTCGCCCAGTGCAAAGGCGTCACGCCGCGCACGGGCCGCCGCACCGACATCGAGCACGAGAGGCGACGCACGTTGAACGCAGCACCACCGGCCCGGATCGCACCGCTGACCTGGCTCACGGCCGCCACCGCCAAGTTCGCGCTCCCCGCCCTGATCCGGCCGTTCCGGATCGCCCCGCTCAGCGAGCGCACGATCGACGAACCCGAGGTCGTCCACGTCCCGACCCGGCACGGGCGAGTCCGCTGCTTCGTGCACCGCCCGCACCCGGACGCCCCGCTGGCGAACGGCCGTCCCCCCGTGCACCTCAACATCCACGGCGGCGGCTTCATCATCACCGAGCCGCGCCAGGACGATCACCTCGCCACCTACCTCGCGGCCGAGGCCGGCGCGGTCGTGGTGAACATCGACTACAGCACCGCCCCGCAAGTCCGGTTCCCCGTCGCGGAGGAGCAGTGCTTCGACGTGCTGCGCTGGGTCGCGGACTCCGGCGACGCCCTGGGCTGGGACGGCGAGCGGATCAGCCTCGGCGGCGGGAGCGCGGGCGGGAAGCTCACCCTCTCCACGCTCCAGCTGGCGCACCGGGCGGGCGCGCCCCCGGTCCGCGCCGCCGCCGTCGTCGTGCCGCTGGTCGACGCCACGATCCCTCCGCAGGACTACACCTCGGCGCTGCCCCGCCCGCAGGTCGGCCCGTGCATCGCCCGCCTGGTCCGGGACACCTACTTCGTCGACGCCGAACGCCGCGCGGACCCGCTGGCCTCGCCGCTGCTCGACCCGGACATCGCGGCGGCGCTGCCCCCGCTGCTGGTGATCAGCGCGGAGCACGACACGCTCACCCCGCAGATCGAGCGCTTCGTCGACCGCGTCACGGCGGAAGGCGCACCGGTCACGCACCGCGGCTTCGAGGGACGCGACCACGGCTTCGCCGCCCAGCGCTCCACCGGCGCCGCGGTCCTGCGCGAGTGCGCCGACCTGATCGCCGACCACCTCCGCACCCACCTCGCCCGCACCACCCCGAACCCGACCTGATCGACGCGGCGGGTGCACACACCGACATCCGGCGCGGATTTCCGGACCGCAACGGCGAATTCGGCGAATCGAGGACGGTCGCACGACCCGATCGGCCGAGATGGCCCGCGTTCGCGCAGGAATGATTACCGAATCCCCCTCCAGCAGGACGCCCGGAACCTTTCCGGATCACTCTGATCGCTCATTGACCAGCGTGAACGGCGAATGGTTCCGTTCAAACAGGTAATCGCCGCAATCGACGCGCGCGACATGGGGGGATTCGATGCAGAACTCCGACGACCGCTGGGTGCTGGCCTTCGACGGCTCGTGCCGACTCTGCCGGACCACTTCCCGAGCCGTGGCCGATGTCTGCGGTGACGCGCTGGAAGTCATCCCGCTGGCGCGCGCGGACGTGCGGGAGTGGCGCGAGCGGGCGCTCGGGGCGAATCCGCCGTGGGCACCCACGCTGATCCGCGTGCGCTCCGACGGGGTGGACGCCTGGACCGGGATGTCGCTGGGGCTCAACCTGGTCCGGCACCTGGGAGCGCGCGCCACGCTGGCCGTGCTCGGTGCGCTGGGCCGGACGCGCCGCGGCACGCGCCGCGTCCGGCTCGGCGGCCTGCCGCTGATCGCCGGTCTCGCGGTCGCGGCCGGTCTGCTGAGGTTCCGGCCGCGCGGCGGTGACGGCGACGATCCGGACGCCTGGGTGGCGGCCAACCGGGACCGGCTCCCGCAGTCCTACGCGGCGGTCGTCGAGCATCCGATGGCCTACCGGAAGGCGATCTTCAACGCCTCGTCGGCGGCGGTCAAGGGCCGCCTGTGGGTGGAGCACCTCGAGCAGTACGGCGCGCAGCACCCCGAGCTCTCGGAGCACCAGCAGCGGACGCTGCGGCGTGCCGCGGACGTGCTCGGGGACGAGTCGCTGCACGCGCAGCCGTCGCCGCCCGAGCTGGACCGCGTGCTGGAGGACCTGCGGATCGACGTGACCGCCGCCTTCGGCGGGGAAACCCAGGCGCTCATCGCGACCCTCGGTCCGCCGGATCACGGCACCGCCAGGAAGACGGATTGCCAGTGCAGCACCAAGAGCGACTACTGCTGGATGGGGTGCGTCGACAGCGACGGCGGCTGCCGCGAGGTCTCCGGATGCGGGTCCGGCTGGGCCTACACCTGCAACGGGTGGTGCGAAGGCCCCTGATCCGAGCGAACCCGCGGTCAAGTGTCGGGAAAAGCGATGCCGCGCAGGGTTTCGCGGAGTTCGTGCAGGAGTTCCGGTGGCAGGTGGGCGAAGCGGGCGGTTTGCGCTTCGTCGATTCGCCGGCGGGCCTCGTCGCGGAGGCGGTGGCCGTCGTCGGTCGCGGTGATCCGCTTGTTCCGGCGGTCGGCGGGGTCGGGGCGGCGGGTCACGAGGTCGCGGTCCTCCAGCTCGTCGACGAGCGCCACGATCTGGCTCGGGTCCAGGCCGACGAGGTCCGCCAGCCGCCGCTGGGTCACTCCTCCCGAGCCCTCCGCGACGAAGGACAGCACGGAGTAGGAGCGCACTCGCAGGCCCAGCGGGGACAGCGCTGCGCTCGCGAGCTTCGCGACCACTCCGCTGGCGCGGGACAGCAGGAAACCCAGGTCTTCGGCGAACGGCTCGGGCCTCTCCACATCCGGACAGTAGCAGTCTTCAACCGTTGAACTCCTCAACGGTATGTGGTTGCCTACGGTCCGGACGCGGTGAGTTCCCGAGGGGCGGCGACACGATGAGCAGGTACGAGTACGGCATCGACTTCGACGGGATCACCGCGCTCGACTTCCACGCGCACATCGAGATCGACTCCCACGGGAACCGGTCGCTCGACGACGACCTGATGGCGGCCTCGGAGCGGTACTTCAAATCCGGCGCGGAACGCACGCCGTCGCTGGACGCCGTGGCCGAGCACTACCGCGAGCGGGGCATGGCCGCGGTCGTGTTCACCGTCGACTGCGCCGCCGCGACCGGGCACCCCGCCAATTCGATCGAGGAGATCGCCGACGGCGCCGCGCGGCACAACGACGTGCTCATCCCGTTCGGCTCCGTCGACCCCTGGCAGGGCAAGGCCGCCGTCGACCGCGCCCGCAGGCTCGTCGGCGAGCACGGGGTGAAGGGCTTCAAGTTCCACCCCAGCCTGCAGGCGTTCGAGCCGAACGATCCGCGGTTCCACCCGCTGTACGCGGCGATCGCCGAACTCGGGGTGCCCGCGCTGTTCCACACCGGGCAGACCGGGATCGGCGCCGGGATGCCCGGCGGGCACGGCATCAAGCTGCGCTACTCCGACCCGATGCTGCTCGACGACGTTGCGGCCGACTTCCCCGAGCTCACCATCGTGCTGGCGCACCCGTCGGTGCCGTGGCAGGACGAGGCGATCTCCATCGCCTCGCACAAGTCCAACGTCCACATCGACCTGTCGGGGTGGTCGCCGAAGTACTTCCCGCCGCAGCTGGTGCGCGCGGCGAATTCGGTGCTGCGGCACAAGGTGCTGTTCGGATCGGACTTCCCCGTGATCCAGCCCGATCGGTGGCTGCGCGACTTCGACCGGCTGGAGATCAAGGACGAGGTCCGGCCGTTGATCTTCAAGGAAAACGCACTCAAGGTCCTCGGCATCCGATGACCCCTCAAAGGGTCCTCGCAGAATGGCGATCGTTGTCCTGTCAGTGGCGGAGCCGCTGAGCAGTGACCACCAACGCAGATCGACCACCCGCGGGTTCTCAGCGGTTTCCTCGCGAGGACGGCTTTTTCCCTCGTGGCGGAGCCACTCGGGAAAAAGATCCCGCAGCGCGGGAGC
>NZ_JBSFWJ010000138.1:0-6298 GCF_053592695.1 Saccharopolyspora sp. NPDC002578
CGAGGGAAAAAGCCGTCCTCGCGAGAAGAACGCTGAGAACCCGCGGCGGTGCCGGTTGCTTTGGTGGTCGCTGCTCAGCGGCTTCGCCGCTGACAGGACAACGACCGCGAACACTGCTCACCTCGAACGACGAGGCGGGCGGGCCCTCAGCATTCGACGACGTTGAGCGCGAGGCCGCCGCGGGCGGTCTCCTTGTACTTGTCCTTCATGTCCGCTCCGGTCTCTCGCATGGTCTTGATCGCCTTGTCCAGCGAGACGTGGTGCTTGCCGTCGCCGCGCACCGCCATCCGGGCCGCGGTGATCGCCTTGATCGAGGCCACCGCGTTGCGCTCGATGCAGGGGATCTGCACGAGACCGCCGACGGGGTCGCAGGTGAGCCCGAGGTTGTGCTCGATGCCGATCTCGGCGGCGTTCTCCACCTGCTCCGGGGTGCCGCCGATGATCTCGGCGAGCCCGGCCGCGGCCATGGAGCAGGCCGACCCGACCTCGCCCTGGCAGCCGACCTCCGCCCCGGAGATCGAGGCGTTCTCCTTGAACAGCACGCCGATCGCGCCCGCGGTCAGCAGGAAGCGCACCGCCGCGTCGGCGGAGAACGACGGCAGGAACCGCTCGCCGTAGTGCAGGACCGCGGGCACGATCCCGGCGGCGCCGTTGGTCGGCGCGGTCACCACCCGGCCGCCCGCGGCGTTCTGCTCGTTCACCGCGAGGGCGTAGAGGGTGACCCACTCCATGGCGTGCAGCGCGTCGTGCTCGTCGGTGGTGGCCTCCAGCCGTTCGCGCAGCTCGTTGGCGCGACGGCGCACCTTGAGCCCGCCGGGCAGGGTGCCGCTGGTGCGGGAACCCTGCTCGACGCACTGCCGCATCACCGACCAGATGTGCAGCAGGCCCTCGCGGACCTCCTGCTCGGTGCGCCAGGACAGCTCGTTGGCCAGCATGATGTCGCTGATCCGCAGGCCGGAGGCGAAGGCGTGCGCGAGCAGTTCCTGCCCGGTGCGGAACGGGTACGGAACCGGCGTCTCGTCCTCCACCAGCACCGGCCGTCCCGCTTCGTCCTGGTCGAGCACGAAGCCGCCGCCCACCGAGTAGTACTCGCGGCGGTCGATGCGGACGCCGTCCCCGTCGCGCGCCTCGAAGACCATGCCGTTGCTGTGGAAGTCGAGCCGGCCGGTGCGGTGCAGCACGATGTCGTCGGCGATCGAGAACGCGATCTTCTGCTCGCCGCCGAGGCTGATGCGGTGCTCCTCCCGGACAGTCCGCACCTCCGGTTCGGCGGCGACCGGGTCGACCAGGTGCGGCTGCTCCCCGGCGAGCCCGAGCACCACGGCGTCGACGCTGCCGTGGCCGTGCCCGGTCGCCCCGAGCGAGCCGAACAGCTCGCACCGGACGCCCGCGACGCGGGGGAGCTCGCCGGACCGGCGCAGGTGTTCGACGAACAGGTGGGCCGCCCGCATGGGGCCGACCGTGTGCGAGCTGGACGGGCCGATGCCGACCTTGAACAGCTCGAAGACCGAGAGGGTCACGTGCGCTCCCAACCTGGTCGTGCGCGGACTCCTGCCCGCGGCGGTGCGGTGGCGGATCGGTGCGCCGTCACGTCGAGGCCCGTGCTGCCGCTGCCGCGGTGTGCCGGAGCAGCAGGGCCGTGGTGACGGGACCGACGCCGCCCGGTACCGGCGACAATCCGGCGACCCGGCCGGCGACGGCGGGTTCGTCGACGTCACCGACGAGTCCGCCGTCGGCGGTGGGGTTGGTGCCGACGTCGATGACGACCGAGCCTTCCCGCACGTGCGCGGCGCCGATCAAGCCGGGGCGTCCGACGGCGACCACCAGCACGTCGGCGCCGCTGGTGAACCTGGCGAGGTCGGCGGTGTGCCGGTGGCAGATCGTCACCGTCGCGTCCCGCCGCAGCAGCAGCTGCGCGGCGGGCTTGCCCACGACGTTGGAGCGGCCGACCACCACGCAGTCGCGCCCGGCCAGCGGGACCTCGTGGTGGTCGAGCAGTTCCAGCACCGCCGCGGCGGTGGCCGGGGCGAACGCGCGGGAACCGGCGGCGAGCAGGCCCAGCGACACCGGGTTCGCGCCGTCGACGTCCTTGTCCGGCGCGATCGCCGACGCGAGCTCCTCGAAGCGCGCCCCGGCGGGCAGCGGGGTCTGCAGGATGATCCCGTGCACCGAGTCGTCGGCGCTGAGCGAGTCCAGCGCGTCGCGGACCTGAGCGGGGGAGCAGTCGGCTCCGAGGTCGACGACTTCGCAGTCGATGTTCGCCTTGGCGGCGGTCTTGGCGATGGAGCGCACGTACCAGGCGCTGGACTCGTCGTCGGTGGCGACGACGACCGCCAGCTTGGGAGTGCGGCCGCGCTGGGACAGCTCGGCGGCGGTGGCAGCGACCTCGGCGCGGATCGCGCGGGCGAGGCCGGTGCCGTCGAGGGCGAGGGTGGCGGATTCTCGTTCGGCGGTGGTCATCGCAGGATGTGCTCCCGAACGGCTGAGGTGACCTGGTCGGCTCGCTGGAAGATGTCGGCGGCCCGCTCCAGCGCCGCGCCAAGTTCGGCGCGGACCGCGGGATCGGTGATGCCGACGAGGTTGATCTCGATGTTGACCCGCGAGGTGGCGGCCGCGGCCCGCGCCGCGTCGGCCGCCGCGGCGATGTCGGCGATCACGTTGGTGTTCCCGATCGGGCGCAGCCCTCCGGCGAGGTCGAGCAGCTGATCGGCGACGGCGATGACGCGGGCGGGCACCCGGCCGGCCTCCGCGAGCGCGGCGGTGATGGCCCGGGCGCGGGCGGCCTTCTCGTCGTCGTTCGACTTGGGCAGGCCGTAGGCGGCGCCGACCGCGCCGAACGCCACGGCGTCCTGCTCGGCCAGCGCCAGCGCGGACGCGCGCAACTCGTCGGCGGTGTCCCGGATCTCGGCGATGGCCGCGGCGTGCGCGGCGTAGCGCGCACCGTCGCTGTAGCGGGCGACCATCGCGACCAGCGCGGCACCTTGCGCGGCGTGCAGCGCGGAGGTGGCCCCGCCGCCCGGAGCGGGCACCCTGGCGGCGAGGTCGTGCAAGAAGGAGTCGATCGTGTCCGTGCGCATGCGGAGTCCTCCGTGGTCGGCGGGCGCGGTCAACGGCGGATGCGGTGCATGTCCGGGTCCACCAGCGGTTCGGCCGCGACGGTGGCGCGCACCTTGCGGCCGAAGTACTGGACCTCCACCTGGGTGCCGACCACGGCGGTGGCGGGCAGCCACGCGTAGGCGATCGGGGTGGCGAGGGTGTGCGAGAACGCCGCGGAGGTGATGTAGCCCGCGGGTTCCCCGTCCACGAACACGGGTTCGTGCCCGAGCACGACGCTGCGGCCGTCGTCGATCGTCAGGCAGGACAACCTGCGCGTCAGCGCGTCCTGGTCGATCGAGGTGACCGCGTCGCGCCCGACGAACTCGCCCTTCTGCGGCCGGACGGCGAACCCGACCCCGGCTTCGTACGGGTTGTGCTCGGTGGTCATGTCCGACCCCCAGGCGCGGTAGCCCTTCTCCAGCCGCAGGCTGTTGAACGCGGCCCGCCCGGCGGCGACCACGCCGAGCTCGCGACCGGCTTCGAACAGCACGTCCCAGAGCCGCTGCCCGTACTCGGCGCCGGTGTAGATCTCCCAGCCCAGCTCGCCGACGTAGGAGACCCGCATCGCCAAGACGGGAATCCCGGCGATGTTCGCTCGCTTGCAGCGGAAGTACTTCAGGCCCTCGTGGGAGAAGTCGTCGCCGCTCAACGGCTGCACCAGGTCGCGGGCCAGCGGCCCCCACACGCCGATGCAGCAGGTGCCGCCGGTGATGTCGCGGACCTGGACGCCGTGGTCGTCCGGGAGCTGCCGGGTGAAGTGGTCGAAGTCGAGGTTCCCGTTGGCGCCGACCTGGAACAGCTGCTCGCCGAGGCGCGCGACGGTGAGGTCGCTGCGGACGCCGCCCGCCTCGTCGAGCACCAGGGTGTAGGTGACCGCGCCGATCGACTTGTCCATCTTGCCGGTGGTGAGCCGGTCCAAGAAGGACAGCGCGCCCGGCCCGCTGATCTCCAGCCGCTTGAGGGAGGTCATGTCGTAGAGGGCGACGGCATTCCGGGTCTTCCACGCCTCTGCGGCGGCGATCGGGGAGTGGTGCATCGCCGACCAGGCGTCCCGCGCCGGCGGCTGCCACTCCATCGGGAGCCCCTTGACCAGCGGGGCGTTCGCCTCGTACCAGTGCGGCCGCTCCCAGCCGTGGGATTCCAGGAAGACCGCGCCGAGTTCGCGCTGGCGGGCGTGGAACGGGCTCACCCGCACGTCGCGCGGCGAGAGCTTCGGCTGCAGCGGGTGCTTGACGTCGTAGATCTCGACGAAGTTGCGCTGCGCGGTCTCGTCGACGTGCTGGTCGGTCGTCTCGACCTCGTCGAACCGGTGCACGTCGCAGCCGTGCAGCTCGGTGCGGCTGCGCCCGTCCACCAGCAGCTCGGCCACGGCTCGCGCCACGCCGGAGGAATGGGTCACCCACACCGCCTCGGCGATCCAGAACCCGGCCACGTCGGGGGATTCGCCGACCAGCGGCCCGTCGTCGGGGGTGAAGGAGAAGATCCCGTTGAACCCGGATTCGACCCGCGCCGTGCGCAGCGCGGGCAGCAACCGGCGGCTGTGCTCCCAGGACGCCGCGAAGTCGTCCTCGGTGAACGGGAGCATCGAGGGCATCGCGTCGTCGCTCGGGGAGTCCTGCTCGGGCAGCTCGCTCAGCCGCACCGGCATCGGGCGGTGGGCGTAGGTGCCGATGCCGAGGCGGTCGTTGTGCTCCCGGAAGTAGAGGTCCTGGTCCTGGTGGCGCAGGATCGGCATCCGCGCCTCGATCCGGGCGTCGTTGCGCCCGGCGAGTTCGGGCAGCGGCTCGGTGTGCGCGTACTGGTGGGCCAGCGGCAGCAGCGGGACCTTCATGCCGACCATCTCGCCGATGGCCCGCCCCCAGAACCCCGCGCAGGACACGACGATGTCGGCGGGGATCTCGCCGTGGTCGGTCCGCACGCCGGTGACCCGGCCGCCGTGCTGCTCGATGCCGATCACGCGGGTGGAACCGCGGAAGACGGCACCGCGGGATTCGGCGCGGCGGGCCAGCGCGACGACCGCCCTGGTCGACTTGGCGAGCCCGTCGGAGGGCGTGTGGAACCCGCCGAGGATGCGGTCCTGGTCGAGCAGCGGATGCAGCTTCGCGCACTCCTCGGGATCGAGGACTTCCCCTGCCACGCCCCAGGAAGTGGCCCACCCCTGCTTGCGGTGCAGGTCGTGCAGCCGCTCCGGCGTGGTCGCGATCTCCAGGCCGCCGACCTGGTTGAAGCACCAGTCGCCGTCGACGTCGAGCCCGTTGAGCTTGTCGACCGTGTAGGAGGCGAACTCCGTCATCGTCTTCGACCCGTTGGTCTGGAAGACCAGTCCTGGCGCGTGGGAAGTGGAGCCGCCGGTGAGCGGCAGCGGTCCTTGGTCGAGGACGGTGACCTGGTTCCAGCCGCGTTCGGTCAGCTCGTCGGCCAGGTTCGCTCCGACGATCCCGGCTCCGATGATGACGACGCGAGGGGTCGTGCTCATGCTGGTCTCCTAACGGCGGCCTTGACGACCGCTACGAGGACGGCGCTGTTCGGGAGGATGTGCCTTGTGCCGCAACGGAAACGGCGGCGGAGGGCTGGGGCTCCTGCGGGCCGGCGTCGTGCGCGCGGCGCCGGCCGGTGGGCTCCATCGACGTGGGGAGTCGGTGCCGACGTGGTGTCGGGCGAAGAAGGGGGAGACCGGCCTTCTGGAGCCGGGGAGAAGTCGAGACAGCTGATATATCAACTGGACAGCAAGGTAAGCACTGGTGGGTGCGGGGTCAAGGGGTCCGCGCAAAATCGGGCGGGCTCGGCGTGCGACACGCCGCCGAGTGGAGGACATGACCGGCGGGTCGCGGCCGAAAAGCCGTTCGCGGCGCGGGAATCTCGCCGTCGTCAGCGGGAGCGGAGGCGGCTCGCTGGCGCGGGTGATCGGGATTCCGAATCCTCTTGACCGCGCGATTCGCGCTGCTTACGCTGAAAGTCATCTGATATGTCAGTTGAATCTCAGGCGAGGGCAGTGTCCTGCCGCGTTCGCTCGCTCGTCGATCTCCTCTGCTGGTTCCCAGCGCGGAAGGAGTCCCATGAGTCCGTCCAGCAATGCGAGTGCCGTAGACGTCTTCAACGATCGGCTTTCGGCGGTGGATCCGGAGGTGGCCGAGGCCGTCGGTGCTGAACTCGGCCGTCAGCAGAACACGCTGGAGATGATCGCGTCGGAGAACTTCGCGCC
>NZ_JBSFWJ010000139.1:0-6149 GCF_053592695.1 Saccharopolyspora sp. NPDC002578
GACAAGCTATAGCAAGCCGACCACCGGCGGGTTCTCAGCGGCTTCCTCGCGAGGACAGCGATTTCGTGGTGTAGGGAGCTACATGAGAAATCGATCCCGCAGCGAGGAAGCCGCTGAGGTTCCGCTGAGCGACCCGCTACGCAGGTCATCCCGAAAAGACCAGGTCCGCTACTTGTCGGTGGCGAAGGCGGCGTCGAAGGCGACCTCCGGCGGTTCGATCGCCGTCAGCTTGCGGACGAACGCGAGCGCGTCCGGCGCGCCGAGCATCCGGTCCATCCCCGCGTCCTCCCACTCGACGGAGATGGGCCCCGCGTAGCCGATCGCGTTGAGCCCCCGGAAGATCGGCTCCCACGGCACATCGCCGTGCCCGGTCGAGACGAAGTCCCAGCCGCGCCGCGGATCCGCCCACGGCAGGTGCGAGCCGAGCCGCCCGTTGCGCCCGTTGAACTGCTTGACCGACTCCTTGCAGTCCACGTGGTAGATCCGGTCCTGGAAGTCCCACAGGAAGGTCACCGGGTCCAGGTCCTGCCAGAGGAAGTGGCTCGGGTCGAAGTTCAACCCGAACGCGGGCCGGTGCCCGATCGCCTCCAACGCGCGCCGCGTCGTCCAGTAGTCGTAGGCGATCTCGCTGGGATGCACCTCGTGCGCGAACCGCACGCCCACCTCGTCGAACACGTCGAGGATCGGGTTCCACCGCGCGGCGAAGTCGGCGTAGCCCCGTTCGATCATCTCCGGTGGCACCGGCGGGAACATCGCCACCGCGTGCCAGATGGAGGAACCGGTGAACCCGACCACCGTGGACACCCCGAGCTTCGCCGCGGCTCGCGCGGTGTCCTGCAACTCCGCCGCGGCGCGCGTGCGCACGCCCTCGGGCTCACCGTCGCCCCAGATGCGCGCGGGCAGGATGCCGCGGTGCCGCTCGTCGATCGGGTGGTCGCAGACGGCCTGCCCCACCAGGTGGTTCGACAGCGTCCACACCTTCAACCCGTGGGCTTCCAGCAGGTCCAGCCGCCCCTGGACGTAGTCGTCCTCGGCCAGCGCCCGGTCGACCTCGAAGTGATCCCCGGAGCAGGCGATCTCCAACCCGTCGTAACCCCAGCCGGCGGCGAGCCTGCACACCTCCTCGAACGGCAGGTCGGCCCACTGGCCGGTGAACAACGTGACCGGTCTCGGCATCGTGATCTCCCTTGCTCGACGGTGCGGGAAGAACACCCGCCGGGGGCGCCGATCGGCCTGGGAACGTCCGCGGGATTTCCGCGCGAGGCACGGCGCTCGCGAGAAGGAGGACGGAAGAAGTCCGGAAATCCGCGGTGGGCCGACCGGTTCGGTTCGCCGATTCGCGGCGAACAACGCATTCCGGGCGGGCACGAACTCCGCCCAAATTAAGCCACCCGCAACACGAGCACCAGACCCCGCGAACGAGTTCCCGCGGAAGTCGGCCTCGACCGCGTTCGACGCCGCTCGATCTGCGCAGATCTCCCGCCAGCTGGGTACTCGATGCGCATGAGCAAGGATCGCGACGACTACCAGCAGGACTACACCCACCCCGAGCTGCGGGAACGACTCAAGGAGGAGCTGAAGGACTCCAGCAAGGGCGGGCGCCGCGGACAGTGGTCCGCGCGCAAGAGCCAGCTGCTCACCCAGGAGTACGAGAAGCACGGCGGCGGCTACCGGCACCCGCGGCGGCCGACCAGGTCCCAGCAGGACCTGGCCGAGTGGACCGAGCAGCGCTGGATGACCGAGTCGGGCTCGGCGCACGCGCGCCACGGCGAGCGCACCGAGCGCTACCTCCCGGAACAGGCGTGGGCCGAGCTGTCCCCCGCCGAACGCCGCGAAGCGCAGCGGGCGAAGCGAGCCGGGTCGCGACGCGGCGAGCAGCACGTGCCGAACCCGCCGGCGGCGAAGTCCGCGCGCAAGGTCGCCGAGCTCGACGCGCTGCCCGCGCGGGAGGCGGCGCGGCGCGCGCGGAAGCTGACCGCGCGCGAAGCCGAGGAAGCGCGGCGGCACGAGCGCGAGCACAAGGGCCGCAAGACGGTGCTGCGCGAGCTCGACAAGATGATCCCCTGAGCTCCGTCGCTCGTTCCCGCCACGGGGTGTTGCCCGTCCCGGGGCCGCCGCGTCGAGGAGAATGCCGCGGGTGCCTCGGAAGCTGACGTTGTCCGTCCTCGACACCTCGCCGATCGTCGCGGGCTCCTCGCCGCAGCAGGCGCTGCACCGCACCCTCGACCTCGCCGCGCTCACCGACGAGATCGGCTACCACCGCTACTGGGTGCCCGAGCACCACGGCATGCGGGGCGTCGCCTGCGCCGAGCCCGCGGTGCTCGCCGGGGCCATCGCGTCGGCCACGGCACGGCTGCGGGTGGGCGCGGGCGGGGTGCTGCTGGCGAACCACCCGCCGCTGCTGGTCGCCGAGCGGTGGGGCATGCTCGCCGCCCTGCACCCCGGCCGGATCGACCTCGGCATCGGCAGGGCTCCCGGCGGCGCGCCCGCCACCGCCGAAGCGCTGCGCCGGCCGCCCGACGCCACGAGCGCACCGGCGCACGCCGCCGCGCTGGCCGAACTCCTGGACCACTTCGAGCCCGAGCCGCAGCGATCGCGAGTGCGGGCCGTACCGGCTCGCGGGAACAGGCCCGACATCTGGCTGCTCGGTTCGTCCGGCACCGGCGCGCGCCTGGCCGCGCTGCACGGGCTGCCCCACGCGAACGCACACCACCTGAACCCGGACGACGCGCACGTCGTCGCCCGCGACTACCGGGCCGCGTTCCAGCCGTCCGCGTCGCTGCCGGAGCCCACGACGCTGGTCAGCGTGGCGGTGATCTGCGCCGGCACCGACGCCCGCGCCGAGTGGCTCGCCGGGTCCACGCGCGCGAAGGCGCTGAGCCGACGGCGCGGGAACCGAATCCTGCTGCCCGGCCCGGAGGACGCGGCCGGTGAGCTCGCGCCGCTCGACCAGGCCGAGGTCGCCGCGTGCTCCCCCGGCCTCGTCGCGGGCTCGCCGGGCACCGTGCGCCGCGAGCTCCACGCCATCGCGGCGCGCACCGGCACCGCCGAACTGATGATCACCACCCCGATCCACGACCACGAGCAGCGCCTGCGCTCCTACGAACTCCTCGCGGACGCGGTGCGGTAGCGCCCCGCAGGAACCGAATCGCGCCTCGCCGGTTCCCTTCCGCCACGGCATCAGGAGTCCTTCCAGAGTGATCTTTTGATCGGTGTCTTGTCAGCGGCGAAGCCGCTGAGCAGTGACCGGCTTGAGCAAGACGACCACCCGCGGGTTCCCAGCTGCTTCCTCGCGAGGACGGCTTTTTTCCTCGTGGCGGAGCCACTTGGAAAAAAGATCCCGCAGCGAGGAAGCCGCTGAGGTTCCGCTGAGCGACCCACTACGCAGGTCATCCTGAAAGGGAGTCCTCACCACCAGCGCGCGGTCGGCCGCCCTGGTGACCCCGGCTGCGGCGGATGGTTCAGCGGGTGTGGTTGTGCATGACGTGCTTGGTGCGGGAGTAGTCCTCCAGCGCGAGGATCGACAGGTCCCGGCCGTAACCGGAACCCTTGAACCCGCCCCACGGGACCTCGTTGGCCAGCGCCAGGTGCGAGTTCACCCAGACCGTCCCGGCGTGGATGCGCGCGGGCACGTCGTGCGAGCGGCGCGCGTTCTCCGTCCACACCGATGCGGCCAGCCCGTAGGGCACGTCGTTGGCCCGGCGGATCGCCTCTTGCTCGTCGCGGAAGGTCTCGACCGTGACGACCGGCCCGAAGACCTCCTCGCGAGCGATCTCGGCGCCTTCGGGCACGTCGACGAGCACGGTCGGCGCGATGAAGTACCCCGGCCCCTCCAGCGGGCCGCCGCCGAGCGCGGCGCGCGCACCGTCGCGCAGCGCGCGCTCCAGGTGGCCGCGCACCCGGTCGAAGTGCGCCCGGGACACCAGCGGGCCGATCTCCGCACCCTCCGCCGCGGCCTCGCCGGTCGCCAGCGTGGCGGCCTCGCGGACGAGGTGCTCGACGAACTCGGTCGCCACGGATTCGTGCACCAGCACTCGGCACGCGGCACCGCACTCCTGGCCGGAGTTCCAGAACGACGCCGTGCGCAGGGTTTCGGCCGCCGCGGCCAGGTCGGCGTCCTCGAAGACGACCACCGGCGCCTTCCCGCCGAGCTCCAGGTGCACTCGCTTGAGCCCGTCGGCGGCCGCCCGCGCCACCGCGCGACCGCTGGGCACCGAACCGGTCAGCGCCACCAGGTCGACGTCCGGGTGCGAGGACAGCCGCGCACCCACCACATCACCGCGACCGGTGACGATGTTGAGCACGCCGGGCGGCAGCAGGTCGGCCACCAGCTCGGCGAACTTCAACGTGGTCACCGGCGTGATCTCCGAGGGCTTGAGCACGCAGGTGTTGCCCGCGGCCAGGATCGGCGCGATCTTCCAGGCCGCCATCATCAGCGGGTAGTTCCACGGCGTCACCACGCCCACCACGCCGACCGGTTCGCGCACGATCAGCGACAGGTGGTCGTCGAGGTACTCCCCCGCCGGCATCGAGCCGGTCGCCCGCACCGCACCCGCCATGAACCGGAAGGTGTCGACGGTGCCCGCGATGTCGTCGCGGGCCACCGCCAGCGGCTTGCCGGTGTTCGCGGATTCCAGCCGTGCCAGCGAATCCTCGTGCTCGGCGACGCGGTCGGCGATCGCGTGCAGCACGTCCGAGCGGTCCTTCGGCACCCGCCGCGCCCAGGAGCCGCGCGCCGCGACGGCTTCGGCCACGGCCCGGTCCACGTCCTCGGCGGTGCCGTCGGGAGTGCGGCACAGCACCTGCTCCGAGCACGGATCGATCACGTCGAGTTCCCGAGCCGAGGTCGAGTCGGCGTACCCACCGGCGATGAAGTGCCGCGACGGGGGCAGTTCCGCCGCCACGACCAGCGGACGCGAGTCGCCCGAGCGCAGCACCTCCGCGGGTGCCGCCGGTGCGTTCCCGGCGCGCACCGGTGCGGTCTCGCCCCGGGCCGCCGCGGCCTGCGCCGAGATGCGCCGCGTCGCGTCGGGCGCGAGGTCCAGCAACGGGCTGCGCGGGCTGCCGACGGGCAGTCCCTCCGCGTTGAGCACGGCCTTCACCGCGGAGATGAACGGCACCGTCATCAGGGTGTCCATCAGCGGGTGCAGCCGGGACCACTCGGCGCGAGCGCCGTCCAGTTCACCGGCGCGCAGCGCGCGGTGCATCGAGACGAGCTCGGCGGGCACGAGGTTCGCGCTGCCCGCCACGACCCCGGCAGCCCCTTCGGTGAGCGCGGCGAGGATCAGCGTGTCCCAGCCGCCGAAGGTCGTGATCACGTCCCCGTGGTGGTGGATCAGCTGCCGCAGCCGCGACATGTCGGCGTTGGTGTCCTTGATGTAGCGGATGTTGCCGACCTCGCGCGCGAGCTTCGCGACCAGCTCCGGGGAGAGGTCGACACCGGTCACCGCGGGCAGGTTGTAGAGCATCACCGGGATGTCGACGGAGCCGGCGACCGCGCGCAGGTACTGCTCGGTCTCCGGCTCGCTCAGCGGCTCGTAGTACGGGGTCACCAGCATCACGACCGCGGCCCCGGCCTCCTGCGCGTGCCGGGAGAGCCGGATCGCCTGGTCGGTGCTCACCGCGCCGGTCTGGGCCACGACCGGGACGCGCCCGGCGGCCCGCCGCACCACGGTTTCCACGACCAGGCGGCGTTCGTCCTCGTCCAGCGCGGCGAACTCACCGGTGGAGCCGCAGGCGACGAGGCCGTCGACCCCGCCGTCGATGCTGCGATCGACCACGCGGCCCAACGCGGCCACGTCGACCTCGCCGTCGGAGGTGAACGGCGTAGGCAGGGCGGTGAGAACTCCGCTCAGGTGCGGCGACATGCAGAAACCCCTTCTTCTCGTTCGTTCACCGGCCGCAAGGCGGCCGGACGCGCGTGGTGGTGATGCCGACTCCGCGACCTCGGACCGCTCAGAACCTGCCCATGACTTGTCGCTCCCGACGCACAACGTCCTTGATCTGTGTCCTGTCAGCGGCGGAGCCGCTGAGCAGTGACCAGCCAGAGCAGGCCGACCACCGGCGGGTTCTCAGCGGTTTCCTCGCGAGGACGGCTTTTTTCCTCGTGGCGGAGCCACTTGGAAAAAAGATCCCGCAGCGAGGAAACC
>NZ_JBSFWJ010000140.1:0-5937 GCF_053592695.1 Saccharopolyspora sp. NPDC002578
TGGTGGCTTACCCTCTGTGGCTTCCTCGCTGCGGTATCTTTTTCCCGAGTGGCTCCGCCACGAGGGAAAAAGCTGTCCTCGCGAGGAAGCCACTGAGAACCCGCGGGTGGTCTTTTTGCTTTGGTGGTCGCTGCTCAGCGGCTTCGCCGCTGACAGGACAAAGACCCACAACGCCGCTCACCTGGAAGGACAGGATCAAGGAAAAGGTGATGAGGCCCGCCGCGCGGGCCGTTCCGGCGGCGGGTCAGGCTAGACCTGCGTCGTGGGTGACGATGGCTACCTGGGTGCGGTTCGAGGCGCCGAGCTTGCCCATGATCCGTCCGATGTGGACTTTCACGGTGGAGGCGCTCATGTAGAGGTGCGCGGCGATCTCCGCGTTGCTCAGGCCCTGCGCCACGGCGATCGCCACCTCCCGCTCGCGCGGGGTGAGCTGGTCCATCTTGCCGCGGGCGTCGGAGCTTCCCTTGCCCGCGGCGAACGTGCCCAGCAGCCGCTTGGTGATCCGCGGCGAGAGCATCGCCTCGCCGGAGGCCACGGTGTGCACGGCGGCGGCGAGCTCGCGCGGCGGCGTGTCCTTGAGCAGGAACCCGGAAGCCCCGGCCTGCAGGGCGGCGTGCACGTACTCGTCGACGTCGAACGTGGTCAGCACCAGCACGGCGGGCGCCTCGGGCAGCGCGGTGACCCGCTTGGTCACCTCCAGGCCGTCGACGCGGGGCATCTGGATGTCGGTGAGCACCACGTCCGGCCGGTGCTTGGCGACCAGTTCGACCACACCCGAGCCGTCCGGGGCTTCCGCCGCCACCTCGATGCCCGGATCCGATTCGAGGATGAGGCGGATGCCACCGCGCACCAGTTCCTCGTCCTCCAGCAGGACCACCCTGATGCCCACGTGACTCCCCGCGCCCGACGACGTTGCCGTCCCACGGTATCCAGCCCGGTCCCGGTCTCCTCAAGGTGTCCCGGAACCGGACAGCGCGGTCACGTTCCTCTGTGGACGGTCAGGATGCGTTCGCGCCCTCCAGCACCGGGAACGCGGCTCGCACCCGGTAGCCGTCGTCGTCGGTGCGGCCGACCTGCAAGGTGCCGCCCGCGAGGGTGACCCGCTCCCGCATGCCGATCAGGCCGTAGCCGGAGCCCTCCACCACCGTCGTGCCCGCGCCGCGCTGGTTGGTCACCTCCACCACCAGGCCGTCGGCGGCGGCGAGGATCTCGGCGCGCACCGGCGAACCGGGGGCGTGCTTGCCCGCGTTCGTCAACGCCTCCTGCAGCACGCGGTACGCGGCGCGACCGACCACCGCGGAGGTCTCCGGCAACTCCTGCGGCATGTCCAGCGCGATGTCCGCGCCCGCCGCGACCGAATCCTCGACCAGGTCCCGCAACCCGTCCAAGGACGGTGCCGCGTGGTCGCCACCGGGGTTCTCGGCATCGTCGCGCAGCGCCCGCAGCATCTCCCGCAGCTCGCTGAGCGCGGCCGAGCTGGACACCCGGATCACCTCGGCGACCTCCTCGGTGCGCTGGTCGGTGGCCGTCATCGTCAACGCCCCCGCCTGCAACGAGATGACGCTGACCCGGTGGGCCACCACGTCGTGCATCTCGCGGGCGATGCGCCGCCGCTCGGCGGTGACCGCGCGCTCCGCCAGCAGATCCCGCTCCCGCTCGGCCTGCACCGCGCGTTCCCGCAGGCTCGTCAGCAGGTCCCTGCGCGAGTAGAGCCACAACCCGAGCAGCAGCGGCAGCGCCGCGATCATCGCGAACCCGGCGAGCACGCCCAGCACCACCGTGAACGGGCCGTCGGACCACAGCGCCCCGTTGCCCGGCAGCAGCACCCGCACCACGTGCGAAGCGGCGACGATCCCGGCGCCGATCCACGTGACCGAAGTCGGCCCGCGGCGACTGGCCAGCGTGTACATCGCGACCACCATGCCCGTGGCCCCGCCGTCGGTACCCACCAGCAGCGAGTGGGCCGAGGCGGCCGCGACCGCGACCAGCGGGAACCGCCTGCGCAGCAGCATCGCGCCGAACAGCGCCGCGTTGCCGGGGATCAGCACCCACTGCTGCCAGACCGCCGGATCGTCCGGCGTGGCCACCGCGAGGAACGCGATCAGCAGATCCAGCAGCAGCGATCGGAACTTGCCGTCCCACAAGGCCAGCCGAGCGGCCCACTTCCCGTTTTCACGCACCCGACCAAGGTAGGGGTCGGTCTCGGCGAGCGACATCACGCATCCCGCCGGGACAGCAGCACCGTCGTGGCCACCGACAACGCGGCCGTGATCCCCAGCAGCGGCAGCGGCATCCACCAGCTCGCCGCGTCCGGGTTCTGGAACAGCTGCGCGGTGGCGGCGAAGGGCAGCGCCGCGAGCTCGAGGCGCGAGGTCAGCACCAGCATGGGCTCCAGCAGCAGCGGCACGAGCAGCACCGCGCTGAGCGCGACGGCGGAGCTCCTGGTCAACCCGGCCAGCGCGAGCCCGAACAGCGCCGAGAGCACCACGTAGAGCAGCAATCCGGCGCCGACGGTCGAGACCATCGCGAGATCACCGGGCCGCAGCAGCACGTAGGTGATCGCCACCGCGGCGAGCGAGACCACCGCGCCCACCGCCGCGGTGAGGGCGGTCTTCGCCAGCACCACGTGGGTGCGCGAGCGCACCGCCAGCAGCGTGGTGGTGATCGTCTTGTTCCGGTAGTCGGTGGCGAACACGTTCACGCCGATCGCCGCGACCAGCAGCGCCGCCAGCTTCGGCGTCAGCGCGAAGGACTGGTCGAACGCCTCGGCCGCGCTGAGGTCCTTGGTCATGGTGTAGACGGCTACGAGCACTTGCAGCAGCAGCGCCGCCCCGGCCAGCAGCCACGGGGCGCGCAACGTCCGCAGACCGGTCCACTCGTAGCGCAGCGCAGCGCCGAAACCCGGTCGTGCTCCGGAGGAATCGCGCGATCCGGGACGTGGTGGCGCCGGGCGCACCGGTTCGTGCCGCACGGTCGGGCCGTCCACGCCGCGCGGGTCGTGGTGGGTGTCGTAGCGCAGGTTCATGCCGCGTTCCTCTCGTATCCCCGGTACTGGACGGTCGCCGACGTCGCGGCCAGGTACGCGTCCTCCAACGTGCCCCTCGGCGCGTGCCGCGCGATGAAGCCAGGCACCGACGCCGCGGCGATCAACCTGCCGCCGCCGATCACGACCAGGTCGTCGGCGAGCTGCGACATCTCCGAGAGCAGGTGCGAGGACGCGAACACGGTGCGCCCCTCGGCGGCCAGGCCGCGCAGGAACCGCCGCATCCAGTGCACCCCCTCCGGATCGAGGCCGTTCGCCGGCTCGTCCAAGATCAGATATTCCGGGTCGCCGAGCAGCGCGGTGGCGAGCCCGAGCCGCTGGCGCATGCCGAGGCTGAACTTCCCCGCGCGCCGCGACCGCGCCGACTCCAGCCCCACCGCCGCGAGCGCCCGATCGACCTCCGAGTCCGGGATACCGGTGCTCGCGGCGACCATCCGCAGGTGGTCGCGCGCGGTCCGAGCCGGATGCGCGGCACCCGCGTCGAGCAGCGTCCCGACGGTGCGCAGCGGATCCGCCAGCTCCCCGTAGGTCCGCCCGCCGAACGTGGTGCGCCCGCGACCGTGGTCGAGGCCCAGCATCAGCCGCATGGTGGTGGACTTCCCGGCCCCGTTGGGCCCGAGGAATCCGGTGACGACGCCCGGCCGCACGGTGAACGAGAGGTCGTCGACGACCGTCGTGCTCCCGTGCCGCTTGGTCAGCCCTTGCGCAGTGATCATGGTGTGGCTCCTTTCCCGGCCACCAGAGTTCTCCGCAGCGGGCATGCGGGACGTCCCGCTTCAGGGCACGGTGTCGTACGACTTTCCGCCAAGTCGGCTCGGCCCGAAGTGCGGACGTGCGGGGACCCCGTCGCGGGACAACATGGATCTCATCGGCGGCACGGAACCCGCTGACCAACGAGGAACGGAGCTCTCCCCATGAAGTCCTTGATCGCGCAGCACTCGGCGCTCGCCGCGAGCACCGGGGAACAGGTCGGCGCGTGGGCGCTCACCGGTGGCGTGCTCGCGGTGGTCGCCGCGTTCGCGGTCCTGTTCATCGCGGCGCTGATCAGCATCCTCGGTTCCGGCTTGTCCGGCGGGATGAAGCTCGTGTGGATCGTGCTCGCGTTCCTGGCGCCGTTCCTCGGCAGCCTGCTCTGGTTCGTGGTCGGCCGCTCCGACGCCCGCAAGCGCTTCGCTCACTGACCCCCGACCGCTCCGCGACTTCCGGCGGCGTCCGCGCCGCCACCCCGATCGAGAGGAAGAAACCATGTTGAACGCCCAGCTCGCCCTCGCCCAGACCGCCGCCGACAACCCGCCCGAGACGATCTGGAGCATCCTGTTCCTCATCGGGCTCGGACTCGTCGCGCTCGGCTTCCTCGCGCTGTTCATCGGCGCGCTCGTGAGCATCTTCCGGTCCGAGACCGACAGCGCCACGAAAGCCGTGTGGGCGCTGATCGTGGTGATGGCGCCGGTGCTCGGCTGCGTGCTGTGGTTCGTGTTCGGCCGCTCCAGCGCACGCGGCCCCGGCAACGGGCCCGCTCAGCAGCAGCCGATCGAGCAGGACCCCGCCGCCGCGTGATCGGGCGGAACAGCGGTCAACGCGCCTGCGGTCACTCCGCCGGCGCGTTGACCGCTCGGGAGTCCACGACGTCGGTGCCCGTCAACGAACCGGTGAGCCCCCGGTGGTGGTGGCTGCGCGGCACCGACAGCGCGTGCACCGCGAACCAGGCCACCGCGAACGCGGTGCCCGCCACCGGCCACACCACGTTGATCAGGCCTTCCACCAGCGCGAACCCGCCCAGGCCCGCCAGCCAGCGCAGCAGCACGCGGCGCACGGCGGGCCCGCGCCCGTCCTCGACCCCGCTCCCGTCCTCGACGCAGCGCAGCAGCACGGCGTGCTGGCCGAGCGTGCTGCCGCGGCCCGCGGCGGTGGCGATCAGCAGCAGCACGGCGGGGACGAACCACAGCGCGGCGGATTCCACCCAGACCTGCGCCGCCGGATCGAGACGCACACCGCCGAGCCGCAGCAGCAGATCCGCGCCGCGCGCCAACGCCACGCCGAGCCACCACAGCAGCAGCACGTCGCAGCCCATCCCGAGCAGCCTGCGGTACGTCCCGACCGGGCGCGGCGAACCCGGCTCGGTGCCGCTGTGCTGGCCCGGCACCAGCCGCAGGACCCGGGCCAGCAGCGCGCCCACCAGCGCGCCGAAGGTGTTCGCCATCAGGTCGTCGACGTCGAACAGCCGGTACGGGCACGGGTACAGGAACCAGATCCCGGTGATCTGGGTGAGCTCCACCCCCAGCGACACCATGAACCCGGCGAGCACGGTCCCGCCGAACCCCTCGCGCAGCAGGTGCCGCACGAACATGCCCAGCGGCACGAACAGCACGATGTTGAACCCGAACTGCTGCACCGCGGGATCGGCGAGCAACCCGGTCAGCTCCGCCCAGTCGCCCGGCCGCCGGAGCCCGTCGAAACCGGCGAACGGGCGCCACTGCGGGCGCAGCTCCCCGAAGACGTCGCAGAAGCCCGGCCCCACCGGCGGCAGCGGCACCAGCACGTAGGCGACCAGGCCGAGCGCGTAGAGCACCGCCGCCAGGAACAGCAGCAACGTGCCGGGCCGCAGTTCACCGCGCCTGCGGTGCTCCCGCGCGACGTAGGGCACGAACAGCAGCACCACCAAGGCCACCGCCACCACGACGGCGGCCACCGCGGGCAGCACCCGAACGTGCACCACACCCTCCCGTGGGGAATGTTTCTTGGGGCTTCTTGCTTGGGGGTCGGGTGGCGGAACCTCAGTCGTCTTCTCGCTGCGGGATCTTTTTCCCTCGTGGCTCCGCCACGAGGGAAAAAGCTGGACGGAGCAGTGAGCAAGGCGCTGGCGAATCAGGCCACCACGCAGAACTCGACGTTCC
>NZ_JBSFWJ010000141.1:0-5815 GCF_053592695.1 Saccharopolyspora sp. NPDC002578
GACCGCGGAGATCGCCCGCGACGAGCTCGCCCCCGCCGCCGCGAGCGCCGAAGGGCAGGAGCGCTTCCCGCGCAAGGCGTTCCAGCTGCTCGGCGATCCCGTTGGACGAACGGTCCGTTCACTCCGGAGCAGGCCCGGCTCAGCCGGCGCGGGCCGGTTCTGGGTCCAGCAGCGGGGTTTGCAGCATGCGGACCGTGCGGCGGCGGTTGACGAACTGGGCCCGGCCGGGCGGCAGCGTCTTCGGTCGCAGGTCGCCGAGGAACTTGCCCTCGTCCTTCGGGCAGGACATCAGCATCGCCGGGGTCCCGAGCTCCCACATGCGGCGGATCACCTGGTCCATCATCGCCCGGCTGGCACCCGAGGTGCTGCGCGCGATGATCAGGTGCAGGCCGATGTCCGACGCCTGCGGCAGCAGCGAGGTCAGCGACTGCAGCGGGTTGTTCATGCCGCTCTGGATCAGCTCGTGGTCGTCGACGATGATGTAGAGCTCACCGCCGTGCCACCAGTCCCGCTTCGGCAGCCGGTCCGGCGTGATCTCCGGGCCGGGCAGCCGCTTCGTGAGCAGCCCGGTGGCCTCGTCGACCGTGGTCCCGAAACCGTCGCCCGCCACCGAATAACCCAGGTGGTAGTCGGCGGGCACCGAGTCGTAGAGCTCGCGGCGCAGGTCGGCGAACATGATCCGCGCCTGCTTCGGCGTGTAGTGCGCCGCGATCGATTTGGCGATGTGGCGCAACATGTTCGTCTTGCCCGACTCGGTGTCGCCGAACAGCATCAGGTGCGGCGTGACGTCGAAGTCGTGCCACAGCGGCGCCAGGTCCACGTCGTCGATGCCGAGCGCGATCTTCGGCAGTCCCGCCACCCCCGGCTGCGGGGCGGGCAGCTCCGAGATGTGCACCTCGGCGGGCAGCAGCCGCACCGGCGGGGCCTTCGGGGCGCCGGGCACGGCCATCGCGTCCACCAGGTCCTGCACCGAGTCGGCCAGGTCGTCCACCGACGACCGCCCGTCGATGCGCGGCAGCGCGATCTGGAAGTGCTGCTTGTCCATGGTGAGGCCGCGGCCGGGCTGGTTCGGCACCTTCGCGGCGAGCCGCGAGTTCACCTCGGAGTCGATCGGGTCGCCCAGCCGCAGCTCCAGCCGGGTGCCGAGCACGCCGCGCAGCCACGCCCGCATGTCCGACCAGCGACCGGAAGTGATCACCAGGTGGATGCCGTAGGTGAGGCCGCGGGTGGCGATCTCCTGGAACCGGTTCTCCAGCTCCTCGAACTCCTGGCGCACGGTGTGCCAGCCGTCGACGACGAGGAACACGTCGCCGTACGGGTCCTCCTGGAACTTGCCCTGCCTGCGGGCGCGCCGGTAGGACACCATCGAGTCGAGGTTGTTGTTCTGGAAGAACAACTCGCGCCGCATCATGAGGTTCATGACCTCCTGCACGGTGCGCGAGACCCGGTCCCGGTCGAGCCGGTTCGCGACGCTGCCGACGTGCGGCAACCCCACCAGCGGCGCCAGCGATCCGCCGCCGAAGTCGAGGCAGTAGAACTGCACTTCGCGCGCGCTGTGGTTGAGAGCCAGCGCCGCGATCAGCGTGCGCACCAAGGTGCTCTTGCCGGCCTGCGGGCCACCGGCGACGCCGATGTGGCCCTCGGCGCCGCTGAGGTCGATGGTCAGCAGTTCGCGCCGCTGCTGCGCGGGCAGGTCGATCAGGCCCAGCGGCACCCGCAGGCCGTCGGAGGTCTTGCGGTCGGCGGCGCGCACCCCCGACTCGGGGTCGTCGAGCAACGGCGGCAGCAGTTCGTCCAGCGTCGGCGAGAACCGCATCGGCGGCAGCCACACCTGGTGCGCGGCCGGTCCGACGCCCTGGAGCTTCTCGATGAGCACGTCCACCACGGACAGCTGCGATTCGCCTTCGGGCTGCTCCTCCGCGGGTTCTTCGGTGCGGCGCACCCGCGGCTCGATGAACTTGCCGCTGAACGCGACGAGCTGCTCCTCGATGACCTCGCGGCTGCGCTGGCGGCGCGGCGTGCGGTACGGGCCGGAGACGTAGGCGGCCTTGAACCGCATCAGCGTCTGGGTGTCCGAGCGCAGGTAGCCGTTGCCCGGCCCCGAGGGCAGCTCGTAGGCGTCGGGCACGCCGATGACGGCGCGGGAGTCCATCGCGGAGAACGTGCGCAGGCCGATCCGGTACGACAGGTGCGTCTCGACCTTGCTGATGCGGCCCTCGTCGAGGCGCTGCGAGGCCAGCAGCAGGTGCACGCCGAGGCTCCGGCCGAGCCGGCCGATCATGGCGAACACGTCGATGAACTCGGGCTTGCTCACGAGCATCTCGCTGAACTCGTCGACGACGACGAACAGCGACGGCATCGGGTCCAGCGGCACCCCGGAGCGGCGGGCCTTCTCGTAGTCGCGCCGCGAGCTGTAGTTGCCCGCCGAGCGCAGCAGTTCCTGGCGCCGGTTCATCTCACCGGTCAGCGCGTCCTGCATGCGGTCGACGAGTTCGAGCTCGTCGACGAGGTTCGTGATGACCGCCGAGGTGTGCGGCAGCTTCTCGAACCCGAGGAACGCCGCACCGCCCTTGAAGTCCACCAGCACCAGGTTCAGCTCGTCGGACGGGTGCGTGGTGACCAGGCCCAGCACCAGCGTCCGCAGCAGTTCGCTCTTGCCGGAGCCGGTGGCGCCGACGAGCATGCCGTGCGGCCCCATGCCGTCTTCGGCGGATTCCTTGATGTCGAGCTCGATGGGCGTGCCGTTGCCCGCGATGCCGATCGGCACCCGCAGCCGCTGCCAGGCGGAACGCCCGCGCCGCAGCCGGTCGGTGTCGAAGGTGCGGGCGTCGGAGATGCCCAGCAGCGTCGTCAGCTCGTAGTCGGTGGCCAGCGGTTCGCTGGTGTCGTTGGAGGTCCCCACCCGGTTCGGCGAGATCGCGCGGGCCAGCGAGGACGCCGCCGCGAAGCTCATCGCGTCCGGGCGGCACAGCGGTTTGGTGCTCTCCCGCCCGGCGCGGTCGAAGTTCACCGTGCGGATCTGCTCGGAGTCGACCTCCAGGTGCAGCACGGAACGGCTGGCCTGCCACTTCAGCGCGCCGTCCATGTCGATCACCACGGCGTTGCGGTAGCCGGCACCGGCGAACCGGTGGCCCGCGGGCACGGTGACGCCGTCGACGACGATCACCACGAAGGACTCGCTGGCGGTGACCGGGGTGGACGGTTCGAAGCGGGGGCGTTCGGTGAAGACCTCACCGCCGAGCATCCGCTCCAGCTCGGTGACGTTGTCGGAGATCATCCGCAGCGGACCGGCGCCGTCGCGGCGGTCGTCGTCCTGGGCGTGCGGGAGCCACTTCACCCAGTCCCACTCGGGGCGCTGCTCGTCCCCCGCGCACACCGCGATCACCAGGTCGCTGGGCGAGTGGAACGAGGCCAGCTGCGCCAGCATCGCCCGCACCAGGGCGCGCTCGGCGTCCGGCTCACCCCGCATCTGCACCCGCGCGAACCCGCGCAGGTACACGGCGATCGGCGCCGACGGCAACGTCGTGTAGGCGCGCAGGAACCGGCGCAGCGCGTGCGCCGCCAACGGCTCCAGGTCCTCCACCGGCTTCGTCTGCGGCGGCACCATCTTCACCGCGGCGCGCTGCGGGCCGAGCCCGATGCGCACCTCGCCGAAGTCCTCGTGCGCGGCGCGGCGCTCCCAGAGCCGGTAGCTCAGCACCAGCGACCACAGCGAACCCGGCGCCGGGTGCACCCAGGTCGACGCGCGGTGCTGCTCACCGAGGGTCTTGCGGACCTGCCTGCGGGTCTGCGCCAGGTAGCGCAGGTAGTCGCGGCGATCACCGGTGAGCTGGTGCTTGCGGTCGGTCTGCGCGCGCAGCAGCTGGCTGACGAGCATGAGGATCATCGCGGTCCCCATCAGACCGCCGCCGACGTACATCATCGGACCGGACGCGCGGCCCGGTTGCATCATCATCATCATCATCGCGCCCGCCATGAGCGCCATGGGCAGGTACATCAGCACCATGCTCAAGCTGCTGCTCTGCGGTTGGGGCAGCGACGGCGGTTCCTGCAGGTCCACCTGGTCGGTGGGCATCGCGGGCCCTACTCGACGGGCGGGCCTGCGGAACAGCGTTGTGCTCAACGCATGTCTCCCTCTGGTGCGGGGTTCCCCTCCGATTTGCCCCCGGAAGACCACGGCCGCGCGCGCATACGCGTGCGCGGATTAGGTTTCCGAGTTGTCACGGTCTCGGCCAGCCAGCCAGGAAGGAAACCGGACACCAACGTGGAAGACGCCACCAAGAATGTCACAAACCAGCTTTGCAGGCTACGACTGGTCGTCCGGGACCGGTCCGTGGAAATGGCGTTGCCGACCGACGTAGCGTTGATCGACCTGCTGCCCGCGATCCTGCACCACGCGGGCGGTGACCTCGCCGACGAAGGCGTGGAACACGAGGGCTGGGTGCTGCAACGACTCGGCAAGGCCCCGTTCGACGAGAACCGCACCACCTCGGAGCTGGGGCTGCTCGACGGCGAAACGGTCCACTTGCGACCGCGCGCCGCGGCCCTGCCGGAGATCGATTTCGACGACCTGGTGGACGGGATCGCCGAGCAGACCTCGATGCGCCCGGACGCCTGGACCGACCGGTTCAGCCGGTGGATGCTGCTGGCCTTCGGCGGTGTCGCGTTCCTGCTCACCGCGGCGACGCTGCTGATCCCGGGACCGCCCGCGCTGGCCAGGACGTTGTTCCCGGCGGTGGTGGTCGTCGCGCTGCTGCTGGCCGCCACGATCCTGTCCCGCAGCCGCGGTGACGGGGTCACCGCGACCGTGCTGGCCTGGGTGGCGGTGCCGTTCGCGGCGATCACCGGCTGGATGCTGCCGCTGTCGATCGACGCGACGTCCGGCGTCGGAGCCAGCCTGGCGTGCGCGCTGGTGCTGGTCGTGGCGGTGCTGGTGCTGGGCATGCTCGGCACCGCGGAAGCGGGCCTGCTGTTCATCGGCGGGCTGTTCGTGAGCGTCATCGGCGCGATCACCGCGCTGATCGGCGCTTTCTCCCCCGCCGAGCCGCACCAGGCGGCGGCGATCGGCGTGGTGCTGAGCACGGTCGTGCTGGGCTTCGTGCCGACGACCTCGTTCCGGCTCGCGGGGCTGAGCCTGCCCGCGCTGCCGACCAGCGCCGAGGAGTTCGGCGAGGACACCGATCCGGTGCCGCACCAGGTCGTGGTGCAGCGCTCGGCGATGGCGAACCGGTACATGAGCTCGCTCTACCTGTCGCTGGGAACGCTGCTGCTGGTGCTCACGACGGTCGTGCTGGCCGCGGCGAAGATGTGGCCGATGATCATGATCGCGGTGCTCGGCGTGGTGCTGCTGCTGCGGTCCCGCCACATCGACGGCGCCCTGCAGCGCTGGGCGCACCTGGTGCCCGCCGGGTGGGCGCTGGGAGCGGACCTGTTCCTGCTGGCCGCGGGCGTCGACCCGTTCTCCCGGATGCTCTACGTGACCAGCGCCGTGCTGCTGGCAGGAGTCCTGCTGGTGGTGGCCGCGGCGACGCTGCCCGGCCGCAAGCTGCGCCCCTACTGGGGCCGAGCCGTCGACATCTTCGAAATGCTCACCGCGATCTCCCTGCTCCCCCTCCTCCTAGCAGTCCTCGACGTCTACATGTACGTCCGCGGCCTGGCCGGATGACGGACCGATCTTCATCTTGTCAGCGGCGAAGCCGCTGAGCAGCGACCACCAAAGCAAGCCGACCACCCGCGGGTTCTCAGCGTTCTTCTCGCGAGGACAGCTTTTTCCCTCGTGGCGGAGCCACTTGGGAAAAAGATCCCGCAGCGAGAA
>NZ_JBSFWJ010000142.1:0-5475 GCF_053592695.1 Saccharopolyspora sp. NPDC002578
GGCTCGGGTTGCTCTGGTAGTCGGGTAGCGGAACCTCAGCGGGCTTCTCGCTGCGGGATCTTTTTCCCAAGTGGCTCCGCCACGAGGGAAAAAGCCGTCCTCGCGAGAAGCCCGCTGAGAACCCGCCGGTGGTCGGCTTGTCGACGTGGGCTATTCGCTTCGCGAATACAGGCACGGCCTTCGGCCGCAAGGCACCGCTTCGCTCGCCCTGCTGCACGGCCTTCGGGCGGTGGGATCGGTTTCTTGTTGTGAACGGGCCTTCACTGCGGGTGGGTGGGGGCCCGTTTCGCGTTGTGGGAACGTGACCCCCCGGCGCGGGGGTGGGCGGGCGGTGGCGCATGCTCGTGCTGCGTTCCCATTTCCCAGAACCAAGGCCAGGAGGTCAACGCCGTGTCGTCTAGCCCCGTGGGCGCCGCCGACGTGGACGCCGCCGCAGAGCGGTTCGCCGCAGCGATCCCCACGACCCCGCTGCACCGCAACGAGCGGCTGTCCGCTCGCCACGGGCTCGACGTGTGGATCAAGCGCGAGGACCTCACCCCGGTCCGGTCCTACAAGGTCCGCGGCGCCTACAACTTCATCGCCCAGCTCTCGCCCGAGCAGCGCGAACGCGGTGTCGTGTGCGCCAGCGCGGGCAACCACGCCCAGGGCGTCGCGTTCGCCTGCGAGGCGCTGGGCGTCACCGCCCGCGTGTACCTGCCGCGCACCACACCGCGGCAGAAGCGGCAGCGGGTGGCCCGCTTCGGCGGGCGCCACGTCGAGGTCATCGTGCACGGCGACACCTACGACGACGCCGACGCCACGGCCCGCGCCCACGCGGCGGAGACCGGCATGACGCTGATCCCCGCGTTCGACGACCCGCGCACCATCGCCGGGCAGGGCACCGTGATCCGCGAGGTCGTCGAGCAGCTCGGCTCCGCGCCGGACGCGGTGATCGTGCCCGTCGGCGGCGGTGGGCTGCTCGCGGGCACGCTGTCGTGGCTGCGCGAGACGCACCCGGAGGTCCGCGTCATCGGTGCCGAGCCGCAGGGCGCGGCGAGCATGGCGCTCGCCCTGGACCGCGGCGAACCGTCGCCCGTTGAGGACCTCGATCCGTTCGTGGACGGCGCGGCGGTGCGCGTCGTCGGCCGCCACCCGCACGCCATCGCGGCGGCGGAACCGCCCGAACTGGTGGCCGTGCCGGAAGGCCAGATCTGCGTCGAGATCCTCGACCTGTACCAGAACGACGGCATCATCAGCGAACCCGCGGGCGCGCTGTCGCCCTCCGCGCTCGCCCAGGACCTCGGCCTGGCACCCGGCTCGACGGTGGTGTGCCTGCTCTCCGGCGGCAACAACGACGTCAGCCGCTACGCCGAGATCGTGGAGCGGGCGCTCGTGTTCGAGGGCCGCAAGCACTACTTCCTCGTCGAGTTCCCGCAGGAACCGGGCGCGCTGCGGCGCTTCCTGGACGACGTACTCGGCCCGGACGACGACATCGCGCTGTTCGAGTACGTCAAGCGCAACAACCGCGAGACCGGCCCCGCGCTGGTCGGGATCGAACTCGGCGCCCCCGAGAACCTCGACCCCATGCTCAAGCGGATGGACGCGATCCCGCACCGCATCCAGCAGGTCCCCCCGGACAGCCCGCTGTTCCACTTCCTGGTGTGAGTTCGCTGGGTGCGGCCTCCTCCGGCGGAGGGGGCCGCGCCTGGCCCGCCCAGCCGTGCACGGGCTCGTGCACTATGCCGTTTCGGTGAAATCCGGTGGTACGAACCTGTTTTCACCGAGCAAGTGCGGCCGGATGATGTTCAGCTGCGCCCCGTTGTGGGATCTTGTGCCTTCGCGCGCCGTGCGCGTCGCTGCCCGAGGAGGCGTGGATGCCGGATCCAGCGCCCCGCCACGATCCCGGTGCACGAGCGCCGCAGCCGGAGAGCACCGTCATCAGCGTCGCCAGCACGACGGGCGACGTCGTGCAGGTCGGGCAAGCCCGCGACATCAGGATCATCCACGAGCACGTCCATCCCGCCCACGGACCGCTCGTCGAACCGCTCCGCGCTTTCACCGCCGCGGTCCGCGACCGGTGGGACGGCGAGTCGGAGCGGATTCCGATTCAGGTGCGCTGGCAAGAAGCACCGGAAGAGCTGACGGATCACCGCGCGAACATGCGTGATCGCGACGGTGCCGACCCGCCCGACCCGGCCGGCACGCTGGACCGGATCGCGGAGGTCTTCCGGAGAACGCCGGACGGGCGGCTCGTGGTCCTGGGCGGACCCGGCGCGGGCAAGACCTTCCTCGCCACCCGGTTCGTGCTCGACGTGCTGGACCTGGTGAAGGATCGCCACGACGACCTGGCCGTTCCGATCATCTTCGACCTCGGTTCGTGGGACCCCACCGCACGCTCGCTCAGGGAGTGGATGCTCGATCGGCTGGGGCTCGACTTCCCGCGATCGGACACGGACACGCTGTTCCGGGCCGGTCACGTGCTGCCCGTGCTCGACGGCTTCGACGAGATCGCGGAGGGACTGCGGGACGTCGCGCTGAAAGCGATCAACGAATACCGGGGCCCGCTGCTGCTGACGAGCCGCCCGGCGGAGTACGCGGCGGCGGTCGAGACCACAAAAGCGCTGGAAAAGGCGACGGTGGTGCAGCTGTGCGAGCTCACCCGGGACGAGGCGACCGACCACCTGTGGCGCACCGCGAAGAAGCGGATGAACCACGACGGGAGCACCCGGACCGGCTGGGATCCGGTGTTGCGAGCGCTGCGCGAGCACCCGGACACTCCCGCATGCCGGGCGCTCACCGCGGCGTTGAGCTCGCCGCTGATGGTCTGGCTCGCCCGGACCATCTACGCCTACGGCAACGATCCGGAGGAACTGCTGGACACGACGCGGTTCGGCGACCGGGAGGCGCTGGAGGACCACCTCCTGAGCAGCCTCGTACCCACGGTCTTCGACCCGATCCCCGGCGGGCACTCCGAGAAGGCCTCCCGCAGGTGGGACCCCGCGTACGCCGAGCGCCGGCTGCGCCACCTCGCACGGCACCTGCAACGGCTGCACGACGCGCAGGACCTCGCCTGGTGGCAGGTTTCGCGGAGCATGCACCGCGTCTCCCGCGCCCTCGTGATCGCCCTCGTGATCGGGCTGACCGTCTTCCTGGCCGTGTTCCCCATGCACGTGGCGATCGGCCTGTGGGCCGGGCTGGACCTCGGCGAAGCGCTGCGGACGAGCAGGACTTCCGGTCTCCTCAACGCGGGCGCCGCCGGTATCGCGTTCGGCATCGCCTACGCAGCGGTGATCACCCTCGGCCGCGCGGGCACGGAACCCTCTCGGATGCGGTTGCCGCTGCACGGCGGCGGGAGTGTGCAGCGGAGCTCCGGCAAGCGGATCGCGACCCGGATCGCCGTGGCCGCGCTGCTCGGGATCGGGTTCGGCTTCGTGGGCGGAGCCGGCTCGCGCCTGGTGCTGGCCTGGCTGGAGAACCCGCTGCACCTGACGGCCTTCTGGGTGGACGGCGTGCTGTACGCGATCATGTACGGGACCGGTTCCGCGGTGGTCTTCGGGACGGCCGCTCTGCTGGAGGCGCCCATCAGGACCGAGTCGGCCGCCGACCCCATCAGCCTGCTGCGCAGCAACCGCGTCACGACGCTGCAGATGCTGCTCGTCTTCGGGCCGGCGTTCGGCGTCGTCGTCGGGCTCAGCGGGAGCGCGCTGGTCGCGCTGTTCGGCGGGAACCTCTGGGGCGTCCCGCTGTACTGGAACGCCATCGCGATGATCCAGTACGCGGCGGTGGGCGCGGTCGGCGGCGGGCTCGCGGCCGCCCTCAGCTTCACCGCGTGGGGCGAGTGGCTCGTGTTCGGCAGGCTTTGGCTGCCGCTGGCGGGACGATTGCCATGGCGGACGGTCACTTTCCTGCACGACGCCCACCGGCTCGGCGTGCTGCGCACGCACGGTTCGGTGTACCAGTTCCGGCACGGGCGCCTGCGCGACCACCTCGCGGCGACCGAGCACGCCATGAGCCGCGAGGGGAACGGCTCCAGGTCAGCGCCGTGAGGCGGGCGGCGTCCGGACGCGGATCGCGCCGCGCCCGGACGCCGTTGATCACCGGTTCGCCGCGCCCCAGCTGATCGGCATCTTCGAAGGGCCGCGGGTGGACAGGCCGTCCTTCCACTCGACGCCCTCCTCCCCCGCGGCCAAGCGCAGGTCCGGCAGGCGGCGCAGCAAGGTGTCCAGCGCGACCTGCAGCTCCATCCGGGCCAGCGGCGCGCCGAGGCAGTGGTGCGCGCCGTGCCCGAAGCCCACGTGCGAGGCCTCCTCGCGCAGCAGGTCCAGCACGTCCGGCTCGGAGTAGACGGCCGCGTCGCGGTTGGCCGAAGCCGTGCTCGGCAGCACCGCCTCCCCTGCCTTGACCGTCACCCCGCCCAGCTCGACGTCCTCCAGCGCGTAGCGCGGGATGCCCGCGCCGTTGCCGAGCGGGACGTAGCGCAGCAGCTCCTCCACGGCGCGCGGGATCAGCGCGGGGTCGTCGCGCAGCCGGGCCAGCTGGTCGGGGTGCTGAAGCAGCACGTAGACGAAGTTCGGGATCTGCGAGGCGGTCGTCTCGTGCCCGGCGACCAGGATCGCCTCGGCCAGCGAGAGCATCTCGTCCTCGGTGAGGCGGTCGTCGTCATCGCGGGCGGCGACCAGCGCGCTGAGCAGGTCGTCGCGCCCGTCGTCGTGGCGGCTCTCGCGGCGCTCGGCGATCAGCCTGGCCATGTACTCCCGCAGCAGGCCGACGCATTCGACGACCTCGTCCAGGGTGAACTTGGTCGTGGACAGGAAGGCGTCCGACCACACCCGGAAGTCCTTGCGGTCCTCGTAGGGCACGCCCAGCAGCTCGCAGATCACGGTGATCGGCAGCGGCAGCGCGAAGTCCTCGACCAGGTCGGCGGGCGCGCCGCGTTCGACCATCCCGTCGACGAGGCCGTCGGCGATCTCCTGCGCGCGCGAGCGCAGGCCTTCGACGCGGCGCTGGGTGAACGCCTTCATGACCAGTCGGCGCAACCGGCTGTGCTCCGGCGGGTCCATGCTCATGATGTTGCCGCTGGAGCCCTGGATCGGTCGCATCCGCGCCTCGTCGCGCCCGGCCCCCGCGGCGCGGCTGAACCGCTTGTCGCCGAGCACGAGCTTGACGTCCTCGTAGCGGCTGGCCAGCCAGCCCGGTTCCCCGTACGGCAACCGCACCCGGATCAGCGGCTGCTCGCGCAGCTCCTCGAACAGGGGCTCCGGGTCCAGCCGTTCCGGTTCGCTGAACGGGAAGGACTTCGGCTCCGCGGTGGTCATCCACGACTCCTGTGGTCGAACGTTCGGGACTCCGACCACGCTAACAGATAAGTCAGACGACTGTCTTACTGATGTCTTTGCTTGGCTTGAGTAGTGGGGCGGGTGGCGGAACCTCAGCTGCTTCCTCGCTGCGGGATCTTTTTCCCGAGTGGCTCCGCCACGAGGGAAAAAGCCGTCCTCG
>NZ_JBSFWJ010000143.1:1741-5118 GCF_053592695.1 Saccharopolyspora sp. NPDC002578
GGTGTGTTTTCTTGGTTGTTGTTTGAGAACTGTATAGTGGATGCGAGCATCTTTGTGGCCAAGTTATGTAGGGCACATGGTGGATGCCTTGGTACCAGGGGCCGATGAAGGACGTGGGAGGCTGCGAAATGCCTCGGGGAGCTGTCAACCGAGCTGTGATCCGAGGGTGTCCGAATGGGGAAACCCAGCCCGAGTGATGTCGGGTTACCGCTTCCTGAATGTATAGGGTTGCGGGGGGAACGCGGGGAAGTGAAACATCTTAGTACCCGTAGGAAGAGAAAACACTGGTGATTCCGTGAGTAGTGGCGAGCGAAAGCGGAGGAGGCTAAACCGGGCGCGTGGGATACCTGGCAGGGGTTGCGTGTTCGGTGTTGTGGGGCATTACTGGAGGAGGCTGCCGGCTCTTCAGCGTGGTTGTGTGTGTTAGTTGAACAGGTTGGGATGCCTGGCCGGAGTGGGTGAGAGTCCCGTAGGCGAAAATGCACATGGCGCGTGTGGTGGTGTTCCCGAGTAGCAGCGTTTCCGTGGAGGGTGCTGTGAATCTGGCGGGACCACTCGCTAAGCCTAAATACTTCCTGGTGACCGATAGTGGATAGTACCGTGAGGGAATGGTGAAAAGTACCCCGGGAGGGGAGTGAAATAGTTCCTGAAACCATGTGCCTGCAATCCGTCAGAGCGTGACCTTTTGGGGTTGTGTGATGGCGTGCCTTTTGAAGAATGAGCCTGCGAGTTGCTGCTGCGTGGCGAGGTTAACCTTGTGTGGGGTAGCCGGAGCGAAAGCGAGTCTGAAGAGGGCGTTGAGTCGCGTGGTGCAGACCCGAAGCGGAGTGATCTACCCATGGCCAGGGTGAAGCGCGGGTAAGACCGTGTGGAGGCCCGAACCCACCAGGGTTGAAAACCTGGGGGATGAGTTGTGGGTAGGGGTGAAAGGCCAATCAAACTCCGTGATAGCTGGTTCTCCCCGAAATGCATTTAGGTGCAGCGTTGCGTGTTGCCTGGGTGGGGTAGAGCACTGGTTGGTTGATGGGCCTTATGGGTTACTGACGTCAGCTAAACTCCGAATACGCCTGGGTTGAGCGTGGCAGTGAGACGGTGGGGGAGAAGCTTCATCGTCGAGAGGGAAACAGCCCAGAACACCGGCTAAGGCCCCTAAGTGTGCGCTCAGTGGGAAAGGATGTGGGATTGCCCAGACAACCAGGAGGTTGGCTTAGAAGCAGCCATCCTTGAAAGAGTGCGTAATAGCTCACTGGTCAAGTGGTCCTGCGCCGACAATGTAGCGGGGCTGAAGTGCACCGCCGAAGCCGTGTCAATCAAGTTTTGCTTGGTTGGGTAGGGGAGCGTCCTGCATGCAGTGAAGCGTCGCCGTAAGGCTGGCGTGGAGTGTGTGGGAGTGAGAATGCAGGCATGAGTAGCGAGAGCAGAGTGAGAATCTCTGCCGCCGATTGACTAAGGGTTCCTGGGGCAGGTTCGTCCGCCCAGGGTGAGTCGGGGCCTAAGGCGAGGCCGACAGGCGTAGTCGATGGAGAACGGGTTGATATTCCCGTACCCGTGTGCACGCGCCCATGGTGAAACGGTTGAGACTAACCATCCGCGAGCATGGTGGCTCTTCGGAGTTGTTGTGTGAGTGCATGGGACCTGATTCCGCGGTAGTCAAGTGATGGGGTGACGTAGTGGGGTAGCTGTGCCAGTGAGTGGTAGTACTGGTGTAAGCCTGTAGCCTGTCGTCTAGGTAAATCCGGGCGGCGTGAAGGGTGAGGGGTGATGCGTAGCCGTTGTGGTGAAGTCAGTGATCCCGTGCTACCGAGAAAAGCCTCTAGCGATGTGTGTGCATGGCCCGTACCCGAAACCGACACAGGTGGTCAGGTAGAGTATACCGAGGCGGTCGGGTGAACTGTGGTCAAGGAATTCGGCAAATTGCCCCCGTAACTTCGGGAGAAGGGGGGCCACGGCTGGTGATCATCCTTGCGGTGGGAGCTGGTGGTGGCCGCAGAGGCCAGGGAGAAGCGACTGTTTACTAAAAACACAGGTCCGTGCGAAGTCGTAAGACGATGTATACGGACTGACGCCTGCCCGGTGCTGGAACGTTAAGAGGACCCGTTAGCATCTTTTGGTGTGAAGCGGAGAATTTAAGCGCCAGTAAACGGCGGTGGTAACTATAACCATCCTAAGGTAGCGAAATTCCTTGTCGGGTAAGTTCCGACCTGCACGAATGGCGTAACGACTTCTCCGCTGTCTCGACCACAGGCCCGGTGAAATTGCAGTACGAGTAAAGATGCTCGTTTCGCGCGGCAGGACGGAAAGACCCCGGGACCTTTACTATAGCTTGGTATTGGTGTTCGGTGCGGCTTGTGTAGGATAGGTGGGAGACTGTGAAGCGTTCACGCTAGTGGGTGTGGAGTCGTTGTTGAAATACCACTCTGGTCGTTCTGAGCATCTGAACCTCGGACCCTGATCGGGTTCAGGGACAGTGCCTGGTGGGTAGTTTAACTGGGGCGGTTGCCTCCCAAAGGGTAACGGAGGCGCCCAAAGGTTCCCTCAGCCTGGTTGGTCATCAGGTGTTGAGTGTAAGTGTATAAGGGAGCTTGACTGTGAGACTGACAGGTCGAGCAGGTGCGAAAGCAGGGACTAGTGATCCGGCACTGGCAGGTGGAAGCGGTGTCGCTCAACGGATAAAAGGTACCCCGGGGATAACAGGCTGATCTTGCCCAAGAGTCCATATCGACGGCATGGTTTGGCACCTCGATGTCGGCTCGTCGCATCCTGGGGCTGGAGTTGGTCCCAAGGGTTGGGCTGTTCGCCCATTAAAGCGGCACGCGAGCTGGGTTTAGAACGTCGTGAGACAGTTCGGTCCCTATCCGCCGCGCGCGTAGGAGATGTGAGGAAGGCTGTCCCTAGTACGAGAGGACCGGGACGGACGGACCTCTGGTGTGCCAGTTGTTCCGCCAGGAGCAGGGCTGGTTGGCTACGTTCGGGAGGGATAACCGCTGAAAGCATCTAAGCGGGAAGCCTGTTCCAAGATGACGTCTCCCACCCTTTGTGGGTTAAGGCCTCCTAGAGATGATGGGGTTGATAGGCTCGGCATGGAAGCACAGTAATGTGTGGAGTGGACGGGTACTAATAGGCCGAGGACTTGTTCACAAAGATTGCTACGCATCCACTATACGGTGTCTGAGACAACAACTTTGGGTTGTTGATTTCTGAATAGGTTTCACCACGCGATTCACTGGGTGATGGTTGTGGTGTATGTGGTTTGTCGGTGGTTTTAGCGGAGCGGGGAACGCCCGGTCCCATTCCGAACCCGGAAGCTAAGCCCTCCAGCGCCGATGGTACTGCACTCGATAGGGTGTGGGAGAGTAGGACACCGCCGACAATACTCA
>NZ_JBSFWJ010000144.1:0-5002 GCF_053592695.1 Saccharopolyspora sp. NPDC002578
CAGCTGTCTTCTCGCTGCGGGATCTTTTTCCCAAGTGGCTCCGCCACGAGGGAAAAAGCTGTCCTCGCGAGAAGACAGCTGAGAACCCGCCGGTGGTCCGGCTGCGTGCGTGGTCGCTGCTCAGCGGCTCCGCCGCTGACAAGACAATGCCTGCCTGGCGCGCGGCTTACCGAGGTCGGACGAGCGAGCCGCTCAGAACGGACGCAGGCCCCACTGCGCTATCCAGTCCTCGCCGGGGGCGAGGGTGATGAGGTCGGTGCCGGAGTTGAGGGCGTCCGGTGGGCAGGTCATGGGCTCGATGGCGACGGCCCGGCCGCGGCCGGGGAACTCGTCGTTCGTGTAGACCTGCACCCACTTGAACACCGGGTCCGCCCACAGCTCCACGCCGTGCCCCAAGGGGTCGGTCAGCGAGTGCCGGACCAGGGAGTCGCCGGGCGCGGGGACGGCGCCGCCGAAGGCGGTGTCCAGCAGCACGCCCGCCAACCTGCGACCGCGGCGGAAGTCCTGCTCGTCGCCTTCCAAGGCGCGCGGCGGGCGCACCGGCAGCAGCCGCTCCGGGTCCACCGGCAGCACCGTCGCCGCCGCCAGCCGCAACGTGCAGTCGTCGGTCTCGGCCAGCCCGGCGCGCGGGTACGGGTGCACGCCGACGCCGAACGGGACGGCGCGCTTGCCCAGGTTCTCCACGGTGTGCGTGACGGTCAGCCCGGCATCGTCCAGGGCGTAGCCGATGGAGGTCAGCAGCGGCACCGGCCAGCCCGGCTGCGCAGGGACCATCGCGTGCAGCACGATCGTCGACTCGGCGTGCTCCACCACCGTCCAGGCTGTGTGCCGGAGCAGGCCGTGGATGGCGTTGTGCCGCTCGGGTTCGGTGAGCGCGAGCTGCTGCGGCTCCCGCTCCAGGGTCCACGTGCCGTCGGCGACCCGGTTCGGCCACGGCACCAGCACCGCACCGGCGCCGCCAGGCGGGCGCTCGTCGGCGTCGTAGGTCTCGGAGTACGCCACCCCGTCGACGTCGTAGGAGCGCAGCGCGGCGCCGACCTCGGTGACCACGGCGCGCGCGGCGCCGTGCACGATCTCGAACTGCCTGCCGGTGGCCGCGACTGGATCATTCACACCGACCACTCTAGAACGTGCGCGCCGCGGCCGTGGCCGACGCGAAAAAGCCCCGCCCCGCGGGTTTTCACCGCGGGACGGGGCTTCGGGGTCCTTCCAGAATGATCTTCTGATCGGTGTCTTGTCAGCGGCGAAGCCGCTGAGGTTCCGCTGAGCGACCCGCTGCGCAGGTCATTCTGAAAGGACTCCTTCGGCGAGACCGGTTACTTGGCCAGCTTGTCCGGGTCGAAGTCGACGCGGCCGGCGATCAGCCGGTTCACGCCCCAGAACACGACGCCGATGAGCAGCAGGGCCCCGGCGACCAGGTATTCGGCGACGGGACGGCCCGACAGCGGGCTCGCGAAGAACAGGCACAGCACGGCGCCCAGCGCCGGAATCCACGTCGGGGCCTTGAAGTGCTTGTGCTCCACGACGTCCTTGCGCAGCACCAGGACCGCGACGTTGACGATGGCGAACACGACCAGCAGCAGCAGCGAGGTGGTGCTGCCCAAGTCCTCGATCTCCAGCAGGCTCACCAGGACCACGGCCAGGATGCTGGTGAACAGGATCGCGACCCACGGCGTCTGCCGGGAGCGGTGCACGCGGCCGAACACCGACGGGATGATCCGCTCGTTCGACATGCCGTAGACGAGGCGGCTGGCCATCAGCATGTTGATCAGGGCGGTGTTGGTGACCGCGAACAGCGCGATGATGGAGAACAGGATCGGCGGGAACCACGGCGCGGCGGCCTTCACGACCAGCAGCAGCGGCGCGTCGGTCGCCGCGAGCTCGTCAGTGGGCACCAGCGTCGAGGTGATCACCGCGATGATCAGGTAGATGGCGGCGGTGATGGACAGGCCGAGCAGCAGCGCACGCGGGAAGACCTTCGCCGGGTTGCGGGTCTCCTCGGCCATGTTCACCGAGTCCTCGAAGCCGACCATCGCGAAGAACGCCAGCGCGGTCGCCGAGGTGACGGCCAGCAGCGGGCTGGACTCGGGGTTGAACTCCAGCAGCCTGCCCGGGTCCGGCGCGACCGCCGGGTCATTGGAGCCGCTGATCAGCGCGTAGGCGCCGAAGAGGATGACCAGCAGCAGCCCGCCGAGCTCCACGCAGGTCAGCACCACGTTCATCTTCACCGACTCGCCCACGCCCCTGAAGTTGATCAGGGCCAGGACGATCAGGAAGGCCAGCGCGACGACGATCGCGGCCGGACCCACGCTGGGGAAGATCTCCTCCAGGTAGTTGCCGCTGAACGCCTGCGCCGCGGAGGCGGCGGAAGTGATGCCGGAGCACATCACGGCGAACGCGATGATGAAGGTGATGAAGTGGATGCCGAACGCGCGGTGCACGTACAGCGGCGCGCCACCGGCCTTCGGGTACTTGCCCACCAGCTCCAGGTAGCTGCACGCGGTGAGGAACGCGACCACGAAGGCGACCACGAACGGAATCCACAGCGCGCCGCCGACCTTGCCTGCGACCTTGCCGGTCAGGGAGTACACCGTGGTGCCGAGGATGTCTCCCACCACGAAGAACAGGAGCAGTTTCGGCCCCATGACCTGCTTCAGGCCGGGCTGCGCACCGTCGGGCGCCTCGTTGTCCATGGTCGTGTCGTTGGCCATGGCAGGAAAGTGTGCCGGTTCAGCTGGGGCGATCTTGGGGCACCCCTGGTAGAACGCCTGCGCCACCGGACGCACCGGGTGCGGCCGAATGTCGCAGTGACAGTCCGCGGCCTGCGCTTTTCACGTCGCGCGGTGATCGGATCGCCGACTCGATCGGCAGATTCCGCGGCCGGATCGGAACCGGACCGTCACCGCCTCCCGCAGCACCGCGCGTTCGCTGCTCCGATCCGGTGAGATCGCGGGCCGCTCCGCGACGGCCGCCGCAAGAGGGTCAGGCCGTCGGCGCCCGGTACCGCCAGAACGCGGGGATCAGCAGCGCCGCGGCGAGCGCGCACACCACGACGAGCACGCCGCCCGCGGCGATGGTGGCCTGCGCGCCGATCGCCGCGCCCCCGCTGCCGTGCAGCACGTCCGCGAGCCGCGGGCCGCCCGCGACGACGACGGTGAACACGCCCTGGATGCGCCCGCGCATCTCGTCGGTCGCCGCCGCCTGCAGCATCGAACTCCGGTAGACCATGCTCACCAGGTCCGCTCCGCCGCCGATGGCGAGGAACAGCACCCCGAGCCACAGCGAGTCCGCCAGCCCGAACCCGATGATCGCCACGCCCCACACGAGCACGCCGATGGTGACGCCGACGCCGTGGCGCAGGATGCGGTGCAGCCAGCCGGACAGCACCCCGAACACGAAGGCGCCCAGCGGGATCGCCGCGTACAGCCAGCCCAGCGCCGCGCCGCCGCCCGGCGGGTCGCCGTAGACGCGCTCGGCCAGTTCGGGGAACAGGGCGCGCGGCATCCCGAACACCATCGCGATGATGTCCATCAGGAACGACGCGAGCAGCACCGGGTGCGTGGCGAGGTAGCGGAACCCGTCGATGACGGAGCGCAGCCCGGCCTTCGTCGGCGCCCCTTCCAGCGGCGGCAGCGCGGGCAGCCGGAACACCGCCCACACCGCGACGGTGAGCGCGAGCGCGTCCACCAGGTACAGCACCGACAGCCCGAGCAGCGGCAGCAGGACACCGGCCAGCAGCGGCCCGACGACTGATCCGAGCTGGAACACGGTGGAGCCCAGCGCCTGCGCCGAGGGCAGCAGCGGGGCCGGAATGATCCGGGCGATGGCGGCGCTGCGCGTCGGCATGTTCACGGCGAAGCAGGTCTGCTGCAGCGCGAACAGCACCAGCACCAGCCACACCGAACCGGTGCCGCTCGCGGCCACCAGCCACAGCAGGATCGCGGTCGCGGCGAGCCCGCTGTTGGTGACCAGCAGCAGCTTCCGGCGGTCCACGATGTCGGCGACGGCGCCGCCCCAGAGGCCGAACACCAGCAGCGGCACCAGGCCGAAGATCCCCGCGAGGCCCACGTAGGCGGAGTTGCCGGTGAGGTCGTAGAGCTGCTTGGGCACCGCGACGGCGCTGAACTGCGCCCCGACGGAGGTGACGATGCTGGAGGTCCACAGCCGCCGGTACGCCGGGTACTGCAACGGCCGGGTGTCGAGGACGACCTTGCCGAGCACCGATCGCCAAGATCGCCGGGTTTCCGTAGCGCGCCCGCTGTCCTCGTCCACGAAGGGCCACCCTAGCCATGAGCCTGGCTAAAGAAACCATCCGTTGTGACGCACCCGACGCCCCGCACCACCATCCAGGTGAACCCCCGAACCCACTCCCCCCAGCACGCCCACCCCAAGCCGAACAGGGCCAGCGGCCGAAAACCAAGCACCACAAGAAAAACCGAACCCACCCGCCCGGGAGGCCGTGCCTCCCAGCAGCAAAACCACCCCGCCTCACGACCGAAACCCACACCTAGCGGCGAAGCCGTGCCTCGCGACCGAAGGCCGCGCAGTGGGCGAGCGAACCCACGCATGCGTAGCGGCCATGCCCCGCGGCAAGGCCGTGCAACGAACGGCGAAACAAGCCTGCTCAGCACCGAAGGCCGCGCCGAGCGGCAAAACCGTGCAGTGAACGGCGAAGCCGTGCTTGCCTAGCGGCGAAGCCGCGCCTTGGGCGGGCGATAGCCACGCCTGCCTCGCGGCCGAAGGCCGTGCCTAGCGGCGAAGCCGTGCCTTGGGCGGCGAAGCAAGCCTGCCTTGCGGCCGAAGGCCGTGCCGTGCGGCGAAGCCGTGCCTTGGGCGGCGAAGCCACGCCTGCCTTGCGGCCGAAGGCCGTGCCTGTATTCGCGCAGCGAATAGCCCACGTCCAAAAGCCGCCCACCCGCGGGTTCTCAGCGGCTTCCTCGCGAGGACGGCTTTTTCCCTCGTGGCGGAGCCACTCGGGCCGGGAATCGGCGTGATCGCCGCC
>NZ_JBSFWJ010000145.1:0-4951 GCF_053592695.1 Saccharopolyspora sp. NPDC002578
GGTTTCCTCGCGAGGACAGCTTTTTCCCTCGTGGCGGAGCCACTTGGAAAAAAGATCCCGCAGCGAGGAAACCGCTGAGGTTCCGCCACCCGACCCCTACTCACGCCGAGATCAAAGACGAAGGAAGTCAGCCGACGCGGTCGACGGCGAGGTCTACTCCTGCGGCGCGGAGCCGGTCGACGAGCACGTCGCCCATCGCCGTGGCCGGGGTGAGCACGCCTGCCCGTTCGGGCAGCGCGTCGCGGTGCAGCGCCAGGGACAGGGCGCTCTCGCCGAGCATCACCGCGGTCGCCTTGTAACCGGGGTCGCCTTGCGCGCGGAACCGCGAGCGGTAGCGGGCTCCGGTCGTCGTGGTCGTGTACGTCTCGGTGGTGAAGTGCCCCTGTTCGCGGGTCTGCTCGTTCGGGCCCTCCCCCGCCTTCGGCAGGATCCGGTCGAGCACCGAACGCACCGGTTTGATCGCCATGGCGCCGAGGAACAACGCGGTTCCCGCGCTGACGGCACCGGCGACGACCGTCGAGACCACCGGCGTCCGGCCGACGGCCATGGTCTCGCCGTAGTGGAAGTCGCTGCCGTAGGCGCCGTCGAGCAGCGCGTTGGAGCGGCGCACGATGCGGGTGTTGTGGCTGGCCATGAAGAACGGGGCGAGGGTTCCGCTGAGGCCGGGGTCGACCTTGGACGCGTCGACCAGCGCCATGTCCCCGGGCTCCTCGGAGCGCTTCACGCGGGCGCGCTCACCGGGCCCGGTCGACAGCGCGTGCGGGTTGCCCAGGACGCGCCGGACCGCCGGGTCCGAGGCCTGCTGCGCGATCACCCGCATCGAGTCGATCGTGCCGCCGCTCACGCCGCCGCGGAGCTTGCGCACGACCATGGTGGTGCCGGTCAGCTCACCGGCGCCGTCTTCCTGGACCTTCTTGTGCAGCACGTACGCGCCGAGGTCGGAGGGCACGGAGTCGAACCCGCAGGAGTGCACGATGCGGGCACCGCTGGCGGTGGCCCGGTCGGCGAACTCGTCGATGCAGCGGCGGACGAACGGCACCTCACCGGTGAGGTCCACGTAGTCGGTACCGGCGTCCGCGCAGGCGGCCACGAGCCCTTCGCCGTAGCGCAGGTAGGGGCCCACCGTGGTGCACACGACCCTGGTGCGGCCCGCCATCTCCTGCAGGGCGGCGGCGTCGTTGGTGTCGGCGATGATCAGCGGCCACTCACCGGCGGGGGCGGGCAGCTCCCCGCGGATCCGCGCCAGCTTGCTCTCGCTGCGCCCGGCCAGGGCGATCTTGGTCCCGGCCGGTGCGTGCTCGGCCAGGTACAACGCGGTGAGCCGGCCCACGAATCCGCTGGCACCGAACACGACAACGTCGAACTCGCGATCGCTCATCCGTCACGCCTTCCTTCGGGGTGGCCCTGCCCGGCCGGTGATCACGGCCCGCGGTCTGCTCGTCCGCCGCGGAGCGCCACCGGCACCATAACGCCGCACACCCTCCCGCAGAGCACCACCACCGCCCCCACGATCGCGACGATGATCACGCTTCTCGCAGGGGGCGGGACACGCGGCGTCATCGGGTGCGGACACGCCGTAGCCGCCGCGACGCGGGCAAAACGGGCTGAGCCGGACCGCCGGGGCGGGCACCATGGGCGGATGGTGGCGATCAGCGTGGCGACGTGCCAGTTCGCGGTGAGCGGGGACGTCTCGGCCAACCTCCGCAACGTCGTCGAGCAGCTGCGGGTGGCGAAGCGGCGGGGTGCCCACGTCGCCCACTTCCCCGAGGGAGCGCTGTCGGGTTACGCGGGCTGCGACTTCGACTCGTTCGACGGGTTCGACTGGGCGGGCCTGCGATCCGCGACGCTCCGCGTGCTGGAGCTGGCTCGCGAGCTGGGGATCTGGGTCGTGCTCGGCTCCGCGCACCGGCTCGGTGACGGCCTCGCGCCGCACAACAGCCTGTACGTGATCGACGACCGCGGGCGGCTGGTGGACCGCTACGACAAGCGCTTCTGCTCCGGGGACGCGGAAGGCCGCACCGGCGACCTCGCTCACTACAGCCCCGGCGACCACGCCAGCACTTGGGAGATCGGGGGCGTGCCGTGCGGAGCGCTGATCTGCTACGACTACCGATTCCCCGAGCTGCACCGGGAGTACGCGAAGCGCGGGGTGCGGCTGCTGTTCCACTCCTTCCACACCGGGAACGCGACACCGGAGCGGCTCGCGGCCATCGGAGCCGCAATCGGTCCCGAGCACGAGCGGCTGAACCCGGCCGCGACGTTCACCTACCCCGGCATCACCATGCCCGCCGCGATGACGGCGGTGGCCGCCAGCGACCACGTGTGGATCAGCTGCCCCAACTCGTCCGCGCCGGAGAGCTCGTGGCCCGCGTTCTTCGTCCGCGCCGACGGCGTCCACGTCGGGCGGCTCCGCCGCGGCGAACCCGGCGTCCTCCTCTCCACTGTGGACACCGAGGAGGATCTTTACGACTCCACCGGCCCGTGGCGCCACAACGCGCTCACCGGCCACCTCCACAGCGGCACCCCCGTCGACCACCCGAGATCGACCGACCGGACCTCCCTGTGAGCCCGCCTCGGCTCGTTTCAGGCTTGTGGCGGATGTTCGCCCGCGGTCAGGCGCTCTAGCGTGTCGGGCCGAGCCGGACGTCTGGCGGTGACGCCTGGCTCCGGGACGGCGACGACCCACGAGTGGGGTGATCACGGATGAACGCCGGTGTGGTCAGCGGAAAGGTCGCCGTCGTCACGGGTGCCGCTCGCGGCCAGGGGCGCTCGCACGCCCTGCGTCTCGCCGACGAGGGCGCGCACGTCGTGGCCGTCGACATCTGCGAACCGATCGACTCGGTGCCGTACCCGATGGCCACGGCCGAAGAGCTGGCCGAGACGGCCTCGCTGGGGAAGGACGGCCGCATCCGTGCCGTCCGCGCCGACGTCCGCGACGGCGACGGCCTCGCCGACGGCGTGGCGCGGGCGGTCGCGGAGCTCGGCGGCCGGGTCGACATCGCGGTCGCCAACGCCGCCGTGTCCACGATCCGTCCGGCCGCCGGAATCCCGCCCGAGCGGATCTGGCGCGACGTCGTCGACATCAACATGACCGGCGTCTGGCACACCGTGGAGGCGTGCGCGCCGCACATGGGCGCGGGCGGTTCGATCGTCCTGATCGGCTCGACGGCGGGGATCAAAGGCCTCGTCGGAGCACCCGGCACGGCCGCGACGCTCGCCTACACCGCCGCGAAGCACGGCGTCGTCGGGCTGATGCGCGCCTACGCGGCCCGGTTCGCGAAGTCGTCGATCCGCGTGAACGTCGTGCACCCCACCGGAGTGCGCACGCCGATGCTGGACAACCCGGATCTGGCGTCGTACTTCGACGAGAACCCGGCGGACGCCGCGATGCTGGTGAACGCACTGCCCGTCGAGGTCGTCGAACCCGCCGACATCACTGAGGCCGTCGTGTGGCTCGCATCCGACGCGTCCCGCTACGTGACCGGTACCGCGCTCCCCGTCGACGCGGGCTTCGGCGTGCTCTGAAGCCGTTGCGGAAAGCCGAGGGTTGAGCATGCCGTGAGGGCACGGTCTTTCATGGGCGGGTCCGCCCTCGAGAGGAGCCCGTTCCCGTGCCCACCACGACCACCCCACCACTACCCGCGTCCGGTGCCGCGGCGCCCGCGCTGCCGACGCCGCTGCGCGATCGGGCGCTCGCACCGGACCTCGCGCGCGGCATGATGCTGCTGCTCATCGCCTTGGCGCACACCCCGTGGTTCCTGTTCACGGCGACCATCGGCGTGACGCTGATGCACCCGGCCGACGGCGGCGTGGCCGATCGGATCGCGCAGGCGTTCACGATCATCGTGGTCGACGCCCGGACGCACACGATGTTCGCGTTCCTGTTCGCCTACGGCATCGGGCAGCTCCACGCGCGGCAGATCGCCGGTGGCACCTCGGAACGCGACGCGCGGCGGCTGCTGCGGACCCGGCACCTGTGGATGCTCGGATTCGGCCTGGTGCACGCGGTTCTGCTGTGGCAGGGCGACATCCTCGGCACCTACGGGCTGATGGGGTTGCTGTTCGTGCCGCTGTTCTTCAAGCGCCGCGACCGCACCCTGAAGATCTGGATCGCCGTGCTGCTGGGCCTCGGCGCCGCGTTCAGCGCCGCCATGGCGATGCTCCCCGCCGGCGGCGCCGCCCCGGCGCCGAACCTGCAGCAGCTCACGGTCGCCGAAGGCGACTACGTCACCTCGATGCTGCTGCGCCTGACCGCGTGGGCGCCGAGCCTGCTCTCCGGCATCGCCACGCTCGCGCTGCCGACGGCGTTCCTGATCGGCCTGCTGGCCGCGCGGCACCGGGTGCTCGAAGAGCCGTCGCGGCATCTCCCGCTGCTGCGCGGCACCGCCGTCATCGGGATCGCGGTCGGCTGGAGCGCCGGTGCCGTGCAGGCGCTCGTGCACATCGGCGTGCTGGACCTGCCCAATCCGGCCGCGTTCGGGATGGTGCACTTCTACACGGGCATCTTCGCCGGGGTCGGTTACGCGGCCCTGTTCGGCCTCGTCGCGCACCGGTTCGCGGCGCGCGGCACGACCCCGCCGCTGCCGGTGCGCGCGCTGGTCTCGCTGGGGCGGCGATCGCTGAGCGGCTACCTGGCGCAGTCGGTGGTGTTCGTGCCGGTGCTGGCGGCGTGGGGCTTCGCGCTCGGCGCTCAGCTGTCGAGCTGGTCGGCGCTGTGCGTCGGCGTCGGCACCTGGCTGCTGACCGTCGTCGTGGCGCACGCCCTCGACCGCGCGGGCGTGCGCGGCCCGGCGGAAACGCTGCTTCGGAAGCTGACGTACCGCTCGGCGCGCCGACGTGCCCGGAAGGCGCCGAGCGCGGCTTGATCGGGCGGCGGGGATGGGCGAACTCGGCTGTCAGCCGCGCCGAGGCCGCCTCACCGACGAGACCGGCACCGCGCGGCAGGTACGCG
>NZ_JBSFWJ010000146.1:0-4832 GCF_053592695.1 Saccharopolyspora sp. NPDC002578
GTCCGGTGTGAGCACGCCGGTCAGCCGGTCGTCGGCGTCCCAGAAGTAGCGCCAGGTGTCGGGCTTGTGCGACAGCCGCCTGCGCTGGCGCAGGATCATCCGGCCTTGGTCGTCGTGCTCGTAGCGCACCGAACCTGCTCGGCGCACCAGCGTGCCGGAGTACTCGCGGTCCCCGACGGAGTCGGCGTCGGGTGAGCCCGCGGGCACCGGCCAGGCCGCGTCGGTGACGTTCCCGGCGGCGTCGTAGGTGTAGCGCTCGGTCCAGCCGCTGGCGCGCACCGCGGTGACGCGGCCCGCGCGGTCGAGCTCGAAGGTGCGGGGGCCGGTGAGGGTGTCGTCGACGCCGGTCAGCAGGCCGTCGGCCCGGTAGCTGTAGGAACGCTGCTGCACCTGGTGACCGGTGGCTCCGGTGATGTGCTGCGACAGCAGCTGGTGGTTGGCGTCCCAGTCCTGGGTGAGCACGGCGTTCGCGCCGAGCGCGCGGGAGGTCTCGTGCCCGGCGGCGTCGTAGTCGAAGCGCAGCGTTCGGCCGCCCGCGTGCAATGCGGTGGGCTGGTGGGCGGCGTTGAACTCCCACGCGCTCTCCGCGCCGGACGGCGTCATCCGCCGCACCCGTCGTCCGAGCGCGTCGTAGGCGGAGTGCACGGTGCGGCCGTTGACGCTCTCCGCGAGCACCCGCCCGGTCGCGTCGCGCTGGAAGCGGATCTGGGTGTCGCCGTCCCTCGCCTCGGCGAGGCGGCCGGCCAGGTCGTAGGTGAACGTGGTCGTGGCGCCGGGGGTGCGGCGTTCGATGACGTCGCCGAGGACGTTACGCACGAACGTGGTGGTCTCGCCGACGCCGTTGGTGCGTTCCAGCAGCTGCCCGGCCGCGTCGTGCCGGTAGGTGACCTGGCGGCCGTTGAAGTCGGTCTCGCGCACGAGGTTCCCGGCTTCGTCGTACGCGTAGCGCCAGACGAGTCCTTGCTCGTTGGTGACGCTGGTCAGCCGCAGTTCGGTGTCGTAGCCGAACTCCAGGCGGGTGCCGTCGGGCCGCACTTCCGCCGAGGGCAGGTCGAAGTGGGTGACTTCGGTGTGGGTGGCCTGGCCGAGCGCGTCGACGTGGGTGCGGAGGTTGCCTTCGCCGTCGTAGATCCACCGTTCCGCGGCACCGTCCGGCAGGGTGCGCCACGCGGGTTTGCCGTCGACGGTCCAACCGAAGCGGGTCGTGCCGCCGAGCGGATCGACCACGGCCGACGCCCGGCCGAAGCCGTCGCGTTCGTAGCGGGTAGTCGCACCTGCGGCGTCGGTGATCGTGAGCGGCAGCCCGGCCGCATCGGTCTCGACCTGGCGTGCTCCGCCCAGCGCGTCGGTGATGGCCGTGAGGTGACCGTGCTCGTCGTAGGCGTAGGTCGTCGCCGCGCCCATCGCGTCGAGCGATCGCGTGAGGTTGCCGCGCTCGTCGTACTCGCGGCGCGACACGGTGCCGTCCGGGGCGATCACCGTCGTCGGCAGCCGCAGCTCGTTGTACTCGAAGCGGGTCTGCGAGCCGTCGGGGCGGGACGCGGCCAGCAGGTTGCCGGACTCGTCGTAGTCGTAGCGCACGGTGCGCCCGAGCGGATCGGTCTGGGACAGCAGCCGGTCGAACTCGTCCCACTCGGAACGGACCTCGTCACCCGCGGGGTTCACCTCCCGGATCGTCTGGCCGCGTTCGTTGAGGTGGTAGGCGGTCTGCTCCCCCAGCGAGTTCGTCCACCGGGTCACACCGTCCTCATAGGACATGCTTCCGCTGAAGAAACCGCCGGAACCGTCGGCCTGCACGACGCGGCCCTCGTGGTCGTAGCCGTAGCGGTACCAGGCGCCGTTGCGGTCGGTCCAGCTCGTGATCCGGCCCGTGTCGTCGTAGGTGAACGTCAACGGCATGCCGGAGGCGTTGGTGACTTCCGTGAGCCGCCGTCCGGAATAGCCGTAGCGCACCAGCGCAACGTCTTCGCCGTCGGCCGCGTCCCGCAGGTGCAACGCGGTGATCAGGCCGTCTTCAGAGTCGACGCGGATGCGGTAGCCGCCGCTGTGGCGGATCTCCAGCGGAGTTCCGGCCGCGTCGCGGTCGAAGTCGATGCGGTGCCCGTTGCGGTCGGTGATCGCCAGCAGCGGCAGCACCGCGCGCCCCAGGCCGACGCCGAAGTGCAGCGTGCGGCCCTGCTCGACGTCGGTGATCGTGAAGCCGTCGGCGGTGCGGGTCAGTGCGCGGCGCGGACCGGTGCGCGGCTGGACCGGCGAGTCGTCCGCGGGCAGCGGGTAGAACAGCAGCGTGCCGTCGTCGGCGGCGAACGAGACCTCGTTCCCGTCGACCTCCAGCCGCTGGTCCGCGGTGGACGACCAGCTCGGGCCGAAGTGCCGTCCCACCCGGTACGACGACAGGTGCGTCCGGTTCAGCACCAGCGGCAGCACGCCCGCCAGTTCCACGTCCGTCTGCGGGAGCACCATGTCGCCGCTGGCGACGTCGATCGGGTCACCGCAGGTGTTCTTGTCCTTGTCCGGCACTCGTTCGGCGTCGGCGCCGCGGTTGTTTCCCTGGATCGACGAGTCGTCCGGCGAGCCGGTGCGGCCGGACGGCGACGTCCCGTTCGGGCCGTCCGGGGTGTCTGCGCCGGACGGCTTGGTGCTGTCCGGGCCGGAACCGCCGAGTTCAGGTCCGGTCTGGTGCCCGTTGCTCGCGGGCGGCGCGCTGGTGCTTCCGGTGGACGCCGGGCCGGAACCGCCCGGACGTCCGGCCTGCGCCGACTGCTGGATGCTGTCCTGCGCGCCGGACACGCTGCTGCTCGCGTCGATGTTCCCGTGGCGCTGCGAAGGCCTGCTGCCGGGCGCGTCACCGCCGCCGTCGCCGCCGTGAGGTTTCCTCGCCACTTCCGCCGCCTCCGGGTGTTCCGGTACGAGTTCCGATTCGATGTTCAGCTCGGGCCCGCAACGGTTCCCCCTGAGAATCCGTTGCGGCGCCGTAGGTTCGCGAGATCGCCCCCGTCGTGTCCTCAGCCGTCGACGAGCTTGGTGAGGTTGGTCAAGCTGTCGATCAGGTCGCCGATGTAGCCGGTGATCCGCCCGACCCACTTGACCACGGCGGATGCGATCTGCGCGGCCACTACCGGGATGGTCACCACGAAGATCGCCTCCGCGGCCCACACGATGACGCGCGCCACCAGGTCCGCGATCAGGTCCCGCACCAGTTCGCGGGTCATCTTCACCAGGCCGCCCGCGCCTTCGGTCGCGGCGGCCATCGCCGCCGAGGTCGCGCCCAGGCCCCCGATCGCGTCCACGTTCGCGCCCATCATGGCGCGGTAGGCGTCGGCGGCCTGGCCTTCCCAGCCGGGCAGGTCCCGTTCCAGGTCCGACTTCAGGTCCTCGGACATCGACGCGAGTTCGGTGGCCATGTTCGTCCACGTGTTGGCGTGGGAGGTGACGACGTCGGGCATGCCGGTGAGTTCGTCGAGCATCTCCCGCAACGGCTCGAAGTGCTCCATCGCCCAGCCCAGGCCGTTGGACAGCAAGGTGCCGAACGGGTCGAGCACGGCGGAGGCGACCTCCAGCCCGACGCCGACGCCGGAGAGCACGCCGCTGACCCAGTCCTCGCTCTGGATCGCCGTGACCAGGCCTTCGACGCTCTCCGCGGTACCGGCGCCGGTCCACGCCTTCTGCGTCGACTGGACGGGGGCGACCAATGATTCCTCGCTCACAGGCCACCTCCGGCGGCCCGCAGGTTCTGGCCGTGCTCGTCCTCGCGGCGGTCGTAGTCGTCGGCGGTGGCGCGCAGCGCGGACGCGGCCTGCGCGAGGTTCTCCTCGACGTAGGCGAGCAGTTCGTCCTGCTTGGTGTGCCTGCCCTCCAGGATGCCGGCGATCCACGAGCACAGGACGCCGTAGGCCTGGTCGTCCTGCGCGATGTGCCCGCTGGCCGATTTCACCGCGCCGAACCGCTCCTGGATCGCCTCGACCTTGCCCGCGTGCGCCCGCAGCTTCTCGGCGTCGACGTTGAAACCGTCACCCATGTTCAGCTCCGGAAGTCCGAGGTCACGTCGTAGTCCTCGTCGTCGTCGGGAGGACGCCGCGCGGGGGTCGCGGGCTCCTCCGCGGCCGGTCCGCTGCGCAGGCGGTCGCCGAGGCGCTGCGCGATCTCGCGGCCCGCGGCGGAGTCGGCGCCGAGGGTGTCGGTGACGATCTCCTGGGAGCGGTCGGCGGCCTGGTTGCGCGCCAGGCCGAGCGCCGTCATGACCGCTCGGGCGACGACGGCCGGGGCCTTGCGCTTGATCTCGTCAGTCAAGCGCAGGTCCACGAGCGAACCCGTGGAGTCGACCGTGACCTCCGCCAAGCCCTGCGGGTCCGAGGCGCTGACCTTGACCTCGTTGATCCGCTCGCTCATGGCCTGGGTGTTGGCGGCCACCTGCTCGGCCCGCTCCCGCCACGCGGCCAGCCGCTCACGAGCGGCATCCGGGTCGAGGACGTCGCCGTTCACGCGGCGCCCCGATCAACCACACGTGCTTCGCTCGACACGGTCACTCCCCCAGGAACGCTGGCGCAGACAACTCGATCACCAGCGTCCCACCCACCACTCGCACGGGGAGCGAAAAGCCCGCCGATCACTCGATCAGCCTAGCGCCACCGATGATCCACGAACGGCAGCACATTGATCTTGTCGTCCCCTGGTGAGCAGCGTTCTTGGTCTGTGTCCTGTCAGCGGCGAAGCCGCTGAGCAGCGACCACCATGCCCACCGGCACCGCAGCGGGTTCTCAGCGTTCTTCTCGCGAGGACGGCTTTTTCCCTCGTGGCGGAGCCACTCGGGAAAAAGATCCCGCAGCGAGAAG
>NZ_JBSFWJ010000147.1:0-4694 GCF_053592695.1 Saccharopolyspora sp. NPDC002578
CGTTGGTGGATGGTGCGCGGGTGGTGGTGGTGCGGAGTCGTTTGGTGGGGGAGTGTTTGGCGGGTTCGGGGGGGATGATCTCCATCGCGGAGCCGCTGGCGGAGCTGCGGTCGCGGCTGGCGCGGTTCGGTGCCCGGGTCGAGGTCGCGGCGGTGAACGGGCCGCGGTCAGGAGTCGTTTCGGGCGATCCCGCGGTGCTGGTGGAGTTGCTGGCGGAGTGCGAGGACGCGGGGGTGCGTGCGCGTCGCATTCCGGTGGATTACGCCTCGCACACCGCGCAGGTGGAGTCGATCCGGCAGGAGCTGGTGAGCGCTCTGTCGGAGATCACCCCGAAAGCGCCGGACATTCCGTTCTATTCCACTGTGGATGGAGATTGGGTGCGGGACGCCTCGTTGGACGGCGAGTACTGGTACCGCAACCTCCGCCACCAGGTGGGCTTCCACGACGCGACCGAATCATTGCTGGACGAGGGATTCCGGTGCTTCGTCGAGGTGAGCCCCCATCCCGTGCTGACCACGAGCGTGCAGGACGCTCTCGAGGAGCGCGGCGGCGAATCGGTGGTGGTGGGTACCTTGCGCCGGGACGATGGCGGTCTCCGGCGCTTGCTCACCTCGATGGCCGAACTGCACGTGCGCGGTGTCCCCGTCGACTGGTCCGCGTTGTTCGGCGGCACCGGGGTCCGGCCGGTACCGCTGCCGACCTACGCCTTCCAGCGCAGCCGCTACTGGCTGACCGAAGCCGAACCGCCCGCGGCCGACGGTCCCGGGCCCGACGAGCGCGAATCCCGGTTCTGGGACGCGGTCGAGCGGCGCGACCTCGACGTGCTGGCCGCGACCCTGCCCATCGGCGATCCCGCCGAGCGGTCCGCGCTGACGACCGTGCTGCCCGCGCTGGCCAGGTGGCGGGAGCGCAGCCGCCGGTTGGCCACCATGGACTCCTGGCGCTACCGGATCGAGTGGAAACCGGTGGTGGCGGACGGCTCGGAGCTGGCCGGGACCTGGCTGGTCGCGGTACCGGCGAGCTGCGCGGACGACGAGTCGGTGATGGCCGTGCTGCGCGGGCTCGGCGACCACGGCGCTCGGGTCGAGACGCTGGTGGTGGACGCGGAGGTCGAACGCGACGCCTTGGCCGCGCGCGTCCGGGAGGTCGACGCGGCGGCGGTGGTCTCGTTGCTGGCCCTGGAAACGGCCGCGCACCGGGACCTTCGCCCGCTGACCACCGGGCTGGCCGGCACGGTGCAGCTCGTGCAGGCGCTGGGGGATGCCGGATCGTCCGCCCCGCTGTGGTGCCTGACCCGAGGAGCGGTCGCGGTGGCGGTGGCGCAGGAATCGGCCGTCCCCGAGCAATCCGCGGTCTGGGGCCTCGGGCGGGTGGTCGCTCTGGAGCACCCGGGGCGGTGGGGTGGACTCGTCGACCTCCCCGCGGACGTGGACGCCGCCGTGGTGCGGCACCTGGTCGGAGTCCTGGCCGGTGCGGAGGAGGACCAGGTGGCGATCCGGGCCGCCGGTGTCCTCGCCCGACGACTGGTACCGGCGCCGCTGCCGGACACCCGGCCCGTCCGGACGTGGACGCCGCGCGGCACGGTGCTGATCACCGGCGGTACCGGTGGGGTGGCCGCTCACCTCGCGCGGTGGCTGGCCGGGAACGGTGCCGAGCGGATCGTGCTGACCAGCAGGCGCGGACCGGCAGCCGAGGGCGCCGCCGAGCTGGTGGCCGAGCTCGGTGAGCTGGGCGCCGCGGCCGAAGTGGCGGCGTGCGACGTCGCCGACCGGGACGCGATGGTCCGGTTGCTGGCCGAAATCGGGCCGCCGACGGCGGTGGTGCACGCGGCCGGGGTGGCATGGCCCTGCGCCGTGCAGGACACCGGCCTGGCGGAGTTCACCGAGGTGCTCGCGGGCAAAGTCGCCGGGGCCGCCAATCTGGACGAACTTCTCGGCGACCTGCGGCTGGACGCGTTCGTGCTGTTCTCCTCGAACGCGGCGACCTGGGGCAGCGGTACGCAGGGCGCCTATGCCGCGGCCAACGCCTACCTGGACGGTGTGGCGCAGCACCGCCGGGCGCGCGGGCTGACGGCCACTTCGGTGGCCTGGGGCGCCTGGGACGGCGGTGGCATGTCCACGTTCTCCGGCGACGTCCGAGACCGGCTGCTGCGATCCGGGTTGCGGTTCATGCCGCCGGATCTCGCGGTGGCGGGCCTGGTGCGAGCGGTCGAGCACGACGACACCTGCGTCACGATCAGCGACCTCGACTGGCCTCGATTCGTGCCCCGGTTCACCGCGATGCGACCGAGCCCGCTGCTCGCTGACCTGCCCGAGGTCCGCGCGATGATGGGCGAGACCTTGCCCGGTACCGGCATCCCCGAGTCCGCGCCGGGTGATCTGGTGCGCCGGTTGTCCCCGCTGTCCGCCGACGACCGCCGCCGCGAAGTGCTGGAACTGGTGCGGTCCGAGGCGGCCGCCGTGCTCGGGCACGGCGTGACGAGCGCGGTGCCCTCCGATCGCGCGTTCAACGAGATCGGGTTCGACTCGTTGACGGCCGTGGAGCTGCGCAACAGGTTGACCGCGGCGACGGGCGTCCGCCTTCCGCCGACCGTCGTGTTCGACCACCCGAACCCGGCCGCGCTCGCCGCCCACTTGCAGGGCGCGCTCGACCTCGGGTGCGCGACGGACGGCGGAGCGCTTCCCGCGGAGCTGGAAGCACTCGAAGCGGCGATGGCGACCCCTGCGGCCGACGAATCCACCCGGGAGCAGGTGTCGGCCCGGCTGCGCGCGCTGCTCGCGAGGTGGGACTCCACGAGCGGTCCCGCCGGCTTGGACGTCGAGCACGCCACCGACGACGAGCTGTTCGACTTCATCGACAGCGAATTCGGCACGTCCTGACCGAGCGCCGCGCGCGTGCGGCGAGCACCACGAGGAGCTGGTCCGATCATGGCGAATGACGAGAAGCTGCGGGAATACCTGAAGCGGGTCCTCGCTGATGCCCGCCGCACCCAGCAGCGGTTGCACGAGATCGAGTCACGGCAGCAGGAGCCGATCGCGATCGTGGGCATGGCGTGCCGATACCCGGGCGGGGTGCGCTCGCCGGAGGACCTGTGGCGGCTGGTCGAGGACGAGACCGACGCCATCGGGGAGTTCCCGGACGACCGCGGCTGGGACCTGGCGAACCTGTTCGATCCGGACCCCGAGCGGGTCGGCAAGTCCTACGTCAGCACCGGCGGGTTCTTGCCCGGGATGGCCGATTTCGACGCGGGCTTCTTCGGCATCTCACCGCGCGAGGCGATCGGCATCGACCCGCAGCAGCGGTTGCTGCTGGAGACCTCGTGGGAGGTCTTCGAGCGGGCCGGGATGGACCCGAGATCGTTGCGCGGCGCCGACTTCGGGGTGTTCGCCGGTCTCGTCTACCACGATTTCGCGACCCGCCTGCACCCGGTTCCGGACGAGTTGGAGGGCTACCTCGGCACCGGCATCGCGGGCAGCGTCGTATCGGGGCGCATCGCGTACACCCTCGGCCTGGAAGGCCCGGCGATCACGGTGGACTCGGCGTGCTCGTCCTCGCTGGTCACCGTGCACCTCGCCGCGCAGTCGCTGCGCCGCGGGGAGTGCTCGATGGCGGTCGCCGGCGGGGTGACGGTCATGTCGTTGCCGGGGGCGTTCGCCGAGTTCTCCCGGCAGCGGGGCCTCGCGCCGGACGGTCGGTGCAAGTCGTTCGCGGCCGGCGCCGACGGAACCTCCTGGGGTGAGGGGGTGGGGGTGTTGTTGCTGGAGCGGTTGTCGGATGCGGTGCGCGGTGGTCGGCGCGTGTTGGGCGTGGTCCGGGGTTCCGCGGTGAACCAGGACGGTGCGTCGAACGGTTTGACGGCGCCGAACGGTCCGTCGCAGCAGCGGGTGATCCGGGCCGCGCTGGCGGACGCGGGTCTGTCCACTGCGGACGTGGATGTGGTGGAGGCGCACGGGACCGGGACGACGTTGGGCGATCCGATCGAGGCGCAGGCGTTGCTGGCGACGTACGGGCAGGGGCGCCCGGTGGATCGGCCGTTGTGGTTGGGGTCGTTGAAGTCCAACACCGGGCACACCCAGGCGGCCGCCGCGGTCGGCGGGGTGATCAAGATGGTGCTGGCCCTCCAGCACGCGACGTTGCCCAAGACCCTGCACGTGGACGCGCCGACGCCGAACGTGGACTGGTCGCAGGGCGCAGTGCGGTTGCTGACCGAGGCGCGCCCGTGGCCGGAGGCCGGTCGTCCGCGTCGAGCCGCGGTGTCGGCGTTCGGCGTCAGCGGCACCAACGCGCACCTGGTCCTGGAGCAAGGGCCACCCCCGGTCGAGGAACCCCTGCGTGCGGCGACGCCCGCGGTGGTCCCGCTGGTGGTGTCCGGCCGGGGGCAGGCGGCGTTGCGAGCGCAGGCGGCCCGCCTGCGGGACTTCCTGGACGAACGGCCGGAAGTGGGCGTCGCGGACCTGGCGTATTCGCTGCTGACCACCCGGTCCGAGTGGGAGGACCGCGCGGTCGCCGCGGTCGCCTCGCGCGACGAGGCGAGCGAGGCGCTGGCCGCGATGGCGTGCGGCGGCTCGTGGCCGTCGCTGATCTCGGCCGAATCCCGGATCACTGGTGGTTGTGGGTTTGTGTTTCCGGGGCAGGGTGCGCAGTGGGTGGGTATGGCGGTGGAGTTGTTGGGTGTGTCGTCGGTGTTTGCGGGG
>NZ_JBSFWJ010000148.1:0-4594 GCF_053592695.1 Saccharopolyspora sp. NPDC002578
GGGTCATTCAGCGGAACCTCAGTCGTCTTCTCGCTGCGGGGTCTTTTTCCCGAGTGGCTCCGCCACGAGGGAAAAAGCCGTCCTCGCGAGAAGACGACTGAGAACCCGCCGGTGGTCGTCCTGCTTTGGTGGTCACTGCTCAGCGGCTTCGCCGCTGACAGGACGATGACCGGCAACGGCGGGCGAAGCACTACCCGGGGTGCGGGGTGGCGGTGACGACTCCCCCGTCGCGCACGTGCAGGACGAGGTCGGCGGTTTCGGTCTCGGCGGGCCGGTGCGTCACGTGCAGGACGGTGCGTTCGGTCTCCGCGCGCAGCCGGTGCAGCAGTGCGGTCGAGGTCTCGACGTCGAGGTGCGCGGTGGGTTCGTCGAGCAGCAGCGGGCCGGGGGCGAGCAGCGCTCGGGCCAGGGCGAGGCGTTGCGCCTCCCCGCCGGACAGGGCGGTGCCGCCGGCGCCGACGAACTCGCCTAGCCGCTCACCCCAGCCGGGCAGCCCGGCCAGCCGCAGCGCGTCGGCGAGCTCCCGGTCGTCGGCGCGCGGCGCGGACATCCGCAGGTTCTCCCGGACGGTGGTGGACACCAGGTTCGGTTCCTGCGGGCACCAGGCGGCCTGGCTCGGCAGCCGCGCCGTGCCGCGTTCGGCGGGCAGGAAGCCCAGTAGCAGCGCCAGCAACGTGGACTTGCCGCTGCCGGAGGGGCCGACGAGGGCGACGTGGGTGCCGGGCGGGACGGCGAGGGTGACGCCGCGCAGCGCGGGTTCGGCGGCGCCGGGCCAGCGCACGTCGACGTCGCGCAGGTCGATGCTCCCGTCCGGCGATGGCTCCGGGGTCTCGGTGCCGGTCCCGCCCGCCGCGAGCAGCGGGGCGAGCCGGTCCTGCGCGGCGCGCAGGTTCCGCCACTGCTGCGCGGCGGGCGGCAGGGCCGCGGCGGCTTCGGCGGCGGCGAGCGGGACGAGCGCGAGCAGCGGCGCGAGTTCCGGAGCGAGCCGTCCGGCCGCGACCGCCCCGGCGGCGAGCCAGGCCCCGCCGAGCACGGCGACGCCGATGGCGAGCGCGCTCACCGCGGTGGCGGCTCCGGTGGCGAACGCGGCGCGGCGGGCGCGGGCCGCGAGCCGGGCGTCGGCTTCAGCGAGCTCGGCGCGGCGGGAGGCGTGCGCGCCGAACGCGAGCAGCTCGGCGGAGCCGTCGAGCAGCGCCAGCACCCGGTCCGCGACGTGGCGCCGCCCGGCGGCGACGGCGGTGCTGGCGCGGCGCTCGGCGAACAGCGCCGCAGCGGCGCCGCCGATGCCCGCGACCAGCAACGAGACGGCCAGCAGCGCTCCCGCCGCGGGCAGCACGAGGGTCTGCAGCACCACGGCGGCGAGCGCGACGAGCACGGCGGCCAGCGGCGGCAGGATCACCCGCGGCACCAGGTCGCGGACCGCGTCGACGTCGTCGACGAGCCGCGCGATCCCGTCGCCGCGGCGCAGCCCCGCGGTGCGGGCGGGCCCGATCCGCACCAGCGCGTCCCACAGCCGTTCCCGCAGCGATCCGGCGAAGCGGAACGCGGCGTCGTGCGTGACGAGGCGTTCGACGTAGCGCAGCGCGGCGCGCGACAGCGCGAACAGGCGCACCCCCACGACGGCGACCGTGAGCACGAGGATCGGCGGCTGCTGCGAGGCGCGGGCGATCAGCCACGCCGAGGTCGCGGTCAGCGCGAGCCCGGACAGCAGCGACAGCGCCGCGAGCACCACGCCGAGCAGGGTGCGCGGGGTGATCAGCTCGCGGAGGGTGCCGCGTGCCGGGGGCAGGCCGGGCACGGCGCCCGGCGATCCGTCGGCGGGCTCCGGTTCGGGTCCGGCGGCGTCGATGTCGGGGCGGTGGCTGGCGAGGACCACGGTGGCGCCGCGCTCGGCGGCCCGCTCGATCGCTTTGTCGACTTGGCGCGCTGTCGCCGGGTCGAGGTGCGCGGTCGGCTCGTCGAGCAGCAGCACCCGCGCGGTGCCGCGCAACCGCAGCAGGGCGCGGGCCACGGCGACGCGCTGGCGCTCCCCGGTGGACAGCCCGTCGACCGCGCGGTCGCGCAGGTGCGCGGCGGCGGCCTCGGCGAGCACGTCGGGGATGGCGGCGGCGGTGCCGTCGGGCTGGTCGGTGACGGCGAGTTCGAGTTCGTCGGCGACGGTGCCGCCGGTGAACACCGGCCGCTGCGGCACCCACGCGAGGTGCCCGCGCCAGGCGGCCGGGTCGAGCTCGCGCAGGTCGGTGCCCGCGTACTCGACGGTGCCGCGCTCGGGCCGGGTGAAGCCGAGCAGCACGCCGAAGGTGGTGGACTTGCCGCTGCCGCTGGGACCGATGCCGTCGAACCCGTCGAGCCGCAGCACTTCACCGGGCCGGGCGGTGAAGCCGATCCCGTCCGGCGCGTGCCCGCCGCGCCGCGCCACGGCTAGGTCGCGCACGCGCAGCTCCCCGGCGGCGGCGAGCGGCCCGGCTCCAGTGGAGCCGGCGTCCACATCGGACTCATCGGTGGAGATCACCTCGTCCGCGCGGCGCACCGCTTCCACGCCGTCCTCGCTGGCGTGGTGGGCGGCCCCGGCCGCGCGCAGCGGCAGGTAGCACTCGGGGGCGAGCACCAGCACCATCAGCCCGGTCGCCAGGTCCAGCTCGCCGGACACCAGCCGCAGCCCGATACCGACGGCGACCAACGCCACCGACAACGAGGAGAACAGCTCCAGCACCAGCGCGGACAGGAACGCGATGCGCAGCGTCGCCACGGTGCTGCGCCGGTGCCGCTCGCTGACCTGGCGCACCACGGCCCGCTGCGCGCCCGCCCGGCGGAACGCGGTGAGCACCGGCAGCGCGCGCACCAGTTCGTGCAGCTGCGCCGACAACCGCTGCGTCGAGTCGGTGGCGCGGGCGGTGCGCTGCTCGGTGTAGCGGCCGACGAGCCACGCGAACAGCGGGATCAGCGGCACCGTGATCAGGATCGTCACCGCCGAGACCCCGTCGGAGAGCAGGATCCACGCGCCCACCAGCAACGGGACGACGGCGGCCGTGACCAGCGCGGGCAGGTACTTCGTGAAGAACGCGTCGAGCGAGTCGAGGCCCTTCGTGGCCAGCGCGGTGAGCTCGACCGGCCCGCGTTCCTGGATCCACTCCGGTCCGCGCCGCAGCGCCGAGTCGAGCAGCTTCGCCCGCAGTTCCTCCTTCGCGCCGGCGGCGGCCCGCGCGGAGACGAACTCGGTGGCCCAGCCGAGCGCGGCGCGGGCGACGATCGCCCCGGCCAGCACCGCGAGCCGCCCGGTGATCGCGTCCGGGTCGACGCCGTCGGTGACGACCTCGGCGAGCGCGCTCGCCAGCGCCCACGCCTGCACGATCAGCGCGGCGGCGTTGCCCGCGGCCAGCGCGCCGGCGGCCAGCAGCGCCAGCCGGGCCGACCGCGACAGCCGGGGCAGCGCGCCCAGCGGCCCGCTCACGGCGCGTGCACCGGCGGGATGTGCTGGGTGCCGATGCGCTTGCGGAACACCCAGTACGTCCAGCCCTGGTAGACCAGCACGGCCGGGGTGCCGAACGCGGCGACCCAGGTGATCACGGTGAGGGTGTACGGGCTGGAGGCGGTGTCGGCGACCGACAGCGACCACGCCGGGTCCAAGGTGGACGGGATGACGTTGGGCCACAGCGCGCCGAACAGCGTCACCACCACGCCCGCGAGCGCGATGCCCTGCAGCGCGAACGCCTGGCCTTCCCGCCACGAGATCATCCGGGCGAGCCCGGCGACCGCGGCGGCCAGCGCGACGCCCAGCGGCACCCACGTCCACGGGTCGCCCTGGGGCAGCTGCGCCAGCAGCAGCAGGCCGATCACCGGCAGCAGCAGCGGCGCTCCGAAGCGCAGCGCGAACTTCCGGGCCCGCTCCCGCACCTCACCGGCGGTCTTCAAGGACAGGAACACCGCGCCGTGCAGGAACGAGAAGCCCCACACCGCGAGCGCGCCCAGCACGTTCGGCAAGGTCAGCAGCACCAGCGGGCCGCCGACGCGGTCCCCGTTGGCGTCCAGCGGCAGGCCGAACACGCTCGCCGACAGCACCAGCCCGATCATCATCGGCGCGATCCAGGACGCGGTGACGATCACGACGTCCCAGGTGCGCCGCCACCGCGCCGTGTCGACCTTGCCGCGGTACTCGAACGCGACGCCGCGCCCGATGAGCATCAGCAGCAGGAGCAGCAGCGGCAGGTAGGTCGTGCTCAACAACGCGGCGTACCAGCCGGGGAAGGCGGCGAACGTGGCGCCGATCGCGACGATCAGCCAGACCTCGTTGCCGTCCCACACCGGCCCGATCGTGTTGATCAGCACCCGGCGCTCGCGCTCGTCGCGCCCCAGCACCGGCAGCAGCATGCCGACGCCGAAGTCGAAGCCCTCCAAGAACAGGTACCCCAACCACAACAAGGCGATCAAGGCGAACCAGAAGGTGGGCAGGTCCATCACGGTCTCCAGAAGGTGGCTGAGTTGCTCAGTGGGTCGGGTCGCGGAACCTCAGCGTTCTTCTCGCTGCGGGATCTTTTTCCCGAGTGGCTCCGCCACGAGGGAAAAAGCTGTCCTCGCGAGAAGAACGCTGAGAACA
>NZ_JBSFWJ010000149.1:0-4387 GCF_053592695.1 Saccharopolyspora sp. NPDC002578
GGTTTCCTCGCTGCGGGATCTTTTTTCCAAGTGGCTCCGCCACGAGGAAAAAAGCCGTCCTCGCGAGGAAACCGCTGAGAACCCGCCGGTGGTCGACTTGCTCAAGCTGGTCACTGCTCAGCGGCTCCGCCACTGACAAGATCAAAAGATCCTTCTAGTGGCGGTTCTAAGGATCGTTTCGGCCGGGCGACCCATCGGTTTGATCACGGTCGTGCGGCCGGCTGCCGGGTCGCGGGTCAGTGTGCCGAGGGTGTTCGGTGCAGGGTGCTGAGCTCCTCGGTGAGTTCGGCGTTGACGGCTGCGGCCTGCTGGACCAGGTAGAAGTGGCCGCCGCGGAAGGTGCGCAGGCGGAACGCGCCGGTGGTGTGCTCCTTCCAGCGCAGCGATTCGTCCACTGTGGACTTCGGGTCCTCGTCGCCGATGAGCACGGCGATCGGGCAGTCCACCACCCGGTCCCGGCGCGGCGGGTAGGTCTCCACCGCGCGGTAGTCGTTGCGGATCGCGGGCAGCGACATGCGCACGATCTCCTCGTCCTCCAGCGCCGCCGCGGCGCCGTTGAGGGTGCGCACGTCGGCTAGCAGCCCGTCGTCGTCGAGCAGGTGCACCCGCTCGTCGCGGGCGGTGCCCGGCGCGCGGCGGCCGGACGCGACCAGCGCGCGCGGCGGTGCGCCGGCGCCGTGCTCCAGCCGGTGCGCCACCTCGAAGCCGAGCAGCGCGCCCATGCTGTGGCCGAAGAACACCGTCGGCAGCTCCGGTTCGGCGGCCAGCACCGCCGTGATCGCCTCGGCGTACTCGTCGATGTTCGTGATAAGCGGCTCCCGGTGCCGGTCCTGCCTGCCCGGGTACTGCAGCACCACGACGTCGGCGGCGGGGGAGTGCGCGGTCGCGACCGGTCGGTAGAAGCTCGCCGAGCCGCCCGCGTGCGGGAAGCACACCAGGCGCACCTCGGCGCCGGGTGCCGGGTGGTAGCGGCGCAACCACTTGCCGGGATCCAGATCGGTCACGGGGTCTCCTCTGCGAAGGGGTCTGCTGCGGCGGCTCGGATCGGCCTGGTCACAGCGGGATGTTGCCGTGCGCGCCGCGTCCGGGCGGGGTGGTGGCGAGGGCGTCGGCGAGGCGGTGGCGGGTGTCGGCGGGGTCGATGAGCTCGTCGACGACGCCGATGCTCATCGCGCGCCCGACGCCGCCCGCGACGCGTTCGTGCTCGGCGATCAGCGCCTGCTCCAGCGCCGGGCGGTCGTCGTCGGTGGCGGCGGCGAGCCGCTTGCGGTGCAGCACGCCGACGGCGGCCTTCGCGCTCATCACCGCGACCTCCGCGTCCGGCCAGGCGAACACGGCGGAAGCGCCCAGCGAACGGGAGTTCATCGCGATGTACGCGCCGCCGTAGGACTTGCGGGTCACCAGCGTCACCCGCGGCACCACCGCCTCGGCGAAGGCGTGCAGCAGCTTCGCGCCCCGGCGCACCACGCCGCCCCATTCCTGCCCGACGCCCGGCAGGTAGCCGGGCACGTCGACCAGCACGACCAGCGGGACGCCGAACGAGTCGCAGAACCGCACGAACCTCGACGCCTTCTCCGCCGACAGCGAGTCCAGGCAGCCGCCCTTGCGCAGCGGGTTGTTCGCGAGCACGCCGATGGTCCGGCCGCCGAGCCTGCCGAGGCCGGTGACCATGTTCGGCGCCCACTTCGGTTGCAGCTCCGCGAATCCCTCCGGGCCGTCGTCGAGGATCGCGCGCACCAGCGGGCGCACGTCGTAGGCGCGCTTGGGCGATTCCGGCAGCAGCGCCCGCAGGTCCTGCCGCTCGCCGAGCGCGTCCAGGTCGAACGAGCCGGGGGAGCTCAGCAAGGCGGTGACCCGGCGGGCCTGCCGGAACGCCTCCTCGTCGGAGGCGGTGGTGAGGTGCGCGACGCCGGACTTCGCCCCGTGCGCCTCCGGGCCGCCGAGCCCGGCCATGTCGATCTGCTCGCCGGTCACCGACCGCACCACGTCGGGTCCGGTCACGAACACCCGGCCGCCCTCGGACATGATCACGAGGTCGGTCAGCGCAGGCCCGTAGGCGGCACCGCCCGCGGCCGGTCCGAGCACCACCGACAGCTGCGGAACCACGCCGGAGGCCCGCACCATCGCGGCGAACATCAGCCCGATGCCGTCCATCGCGGCGACGCCCTCGGCGAGCTTCGCGCCGCCGGAGTGCCAAATCCCGATCACCGGGAGGCGACGCCGCACCGCGCTGTCGATGGCCTCGACGATCGGCGGGCACTCGTCGACGCCGATCGCACCGCCCTTGCGGGTGGCGTCGGTGCAGTAGACGACGACCTCGGCGCCGCCGATCCGGCCCTGCCCGACGACGACCGCCACGCCGCCCTCGCGCCAGGTCACCTCCAGGCTGCCCTCGTCGAGCAGCCGCGACATCCGGTGGACCGGGTCGCGCGGATCGGCCGGAGCCTGGTCGAGCCCGGCTGGTTCCGTGACGGACGAAGTCATCGCACACCTCCTGCCACACCCCAGTACACCAATCCACGACCAAGAGAATTCCTAGTCCGCGCAACGGCCACCTTCTGGCGGCTTGATCAGCGGGTCGGGTAGCGGAACCTCAGCGGCCTTCTCGCTGCCCGCTTTCCTGGTGTGGCCGCGATTTCTCAGGTATGCCGTACACAGCGAAATCGCTGTCCTCGCGAGAAGACCGCTGAGAACCCGCCGGTGGTCGTCGTGCTCAAGCCGGTCACTGCTCAGCGGCTTCGCCGCTGACAAGACGGTGATCAAAGACCTCCGTCGCCGACGTCGAGAAACGAAGTGCTGAGGTTCCGCTACCCGACCCGCTGCGCAGGCCACCCGAGAGAACCGGAAACGAAGTACTGAGCGAATCCCTAGGGTGTGCTTGATTTCTTTGACACTTCGCGTGATCGGCTGCCAGCGTCAGGACCGGGCCGAGCCGGGCGTTCCCGGCGGTTGCCTTTCGACCTGTGCTGGTACCCGGCGCGCCGCCGCGCGCCTTCCCGCGGCCGTCCACGCGGTCGGCACGGGTGGTTCGTTGTCAGGTGGTGGAAGGGGAAGCACATGTCCAGGCGAGCGCTGATCACCGGGATCACCGGGCAGGACGGTTCCTATCTGGCCGAGCACCTGCTCGCCCAGGGATACCAGGTGTGGGGCCTGAACCGAGGTCAGGCGAACCCCCGCAAGTCCCGCGTCAGCAGGCTGGCGTCCGATCTGTCCTTCGTGGACGGTGACCTGATGGACCAGGGCAGCCTGGTCTCGGCGGTGGACCTGGTGCAGCCGCACGAGGTCTACAACCTGGGCGCCATCTCGTTCGTGCCGATGTCCTGGCAGCAGGCCGAGCTGGTCACCGAGGTCAACGGCATGGGCGTGCTGCGCATGCTGGAGGCGATCCGCATCGTCAGCGGCCTGCACGGTTCCAGCGCCGCCGGGTCGGACGGCATCCGCTTCTACCAGGCGTCGTCCTCGGAGATGTTCGGCAAGGTCGCCGAGACGCCGCAGAGCGAGACCACCACGTTCCACCCGCGCAGCCCGTACGGCGTGGCGAAGACCTACGGGCACTACATCACCCAGAACTACCGGGAGTCCTACGGCGTGTGGGGCGTGTCCGGCATCCTGTTCAACCACGAATCCCCGCGCCGTGGCGCGGAATTCGTCACCCGCAAGATCTCGCTGGCCGTGGCGCAGATCAAGCTGGGGCTGCAGGACAAGCTGTACCTGGGCAACCTGGACGCGGTCCGGGACTGGGGTTTCGCCGGCGACTACGTGCGCGCGATGCACCTGATGCTGCAGCAGGAGCAGCCCGCGGACTACGTGGTGGGCACCGGGCGGATGCACTCGGTGCGCGACGCGGTGCGGATCGCGTTCGAGGCGGCCGACCTGAACTGGGAGGACTACGTCGCGATCGATCCGACGCTGGTGCGCCCGGCGGAGGTGGAGACGCTGTGCGCAGATTCCTCCCACGCCCGCCGCGAACTCGGCTGGGAACCGAAGGTGGACTTCACCGAGCTGATGACGATGATGGTCGAGTCCGACATCCGCCAGGCCTCCCGCGAACGCGACTACGCCGAAGTCCTCTCCGCCGCGAGCTGGTGACCCACCGGAAGAACTTTCCCCGCACCACAGCCGACAACCCGCCCCCGAACTCGCGTCTCGACGCGACCGGGGGCCGGTCTGCGTTCCTGCCCTGCGAGGCGATGAAAGCGTTGCCCGGGCCCGAGACTCAGGAGCCCGCGCGGATCTTGTGGTCTTTGTCCTGTCAGTGGCGAAGCCGCTGAGCAGTGACCACCAGAGCAAGGCGACCACCCGCGGGTTCTCAGCGTTCTTCTCGCGAGGACAGCTTTTTCCCTCGTGGCGGAGCCACTTGGGAAAAAGATCCCGCAGCGAGAAGAAC
>NZ_JBSFWJ010000150.1:0-4239 GCF_053592695.1 Saccharopolyspora sp. NPDC002578
AGGTGTCTTCTCGCGAGGACGGCTTTTTCCCTCGTGGCGGAGCCACTTGGGAAAAAGATCCCGCAGCGAGAAGACACCTGAGGTTCCGCTACCCGGACACCAAAGCAACACGAGCCGAGGAACTCAGAGCTTGACCGGGTAGTACGGCTCTGGGACCTCGGGGGAGAGTCGGCCTTCGACGAAGATGCCGTGCCAGATCATGAACACCAGCAGCGCCCACAGCCGGCGGCTGTGGTCGAGCACGCCGGAGCGGTGCTCTTCCAGCAGCTGCAGGATCGCGGTCTTGTTCAGCAGCCGCTCCGTCTGGGACTGCTGGATGATGTTGCGCGCCCAGTCGTGCATCTCGTCGCGCAGCCAGTGCCGGATCGGCACCGGGAAGCCCAGCTTGCGGCGGTTGAGCACGTGCGCGGGCACGACCTGCTTCATGGCCTGGCGCAGCGCGTACTTCGTGGTCTCCGGGGTGATCTTCTGGTCCAGCGGGATGCCGCTGGCGACGCGGAACACCTCGTTGTCCAGGAACGGCACCCGCAGCTCCAGCGAGTTCGCCATCGTCACCTTGTCGGCCTTGACCAGGATGTCCCCGCGCAGCCACGTGAACAGGTCCACGTGCTGCATCCGGGTCACCGGGTCCCAGCTCTCGGAGGAGCGGTACGGCGCGGCGGTGACGTCGCGGTGCGACACGCCCGGGTCGAAGGCCGCCATCACGGCCTTGAGCTGGTCGTCGCGGAAGATCCGCGCGTTGCCGTAGTAGCGGTCCTCCAGCGACAGCGCGCCGCGGCGCAGCAGGTCCTTGCCGCGCACCCCGTCCGGGATGGCGGTGGAGACCTTGCCCATCGCCTTGCGCAACGAGCCGGGCACCCGCTCGAACGGCGCCAGCGACAGCGGCTCGCGGTAGATCGTGTAGCCGCCGAACAGCTCGTCGGCGCCTTCGCCGGAGAGCACCACCTTGACGTGCTGGCGCGCTTCGCGGGCGATGAACCACAGCGGCACCAGCGCCGGGTCCGCCACCGGGTCGTCGAGGTACCAGACGATCAGCGGCAGCGTCTCCATCATCTCCTCGGGGGAGACGGTGCGGATCACGTGCTTCACGCCGATCGCCGCGGCCGACTCGGCGGCCACGTCCACCTCGGAGTAGCCCTGCCGCTCGAACCCGGTGGTGAAGGTGATCAGGTTCGGGTTGTGCTCCTTGGCCAGGCAGGCGATCGCCGTCGAGTCGATGCCGCCGGACAGGAAGGAGCCCACGGTCACGTCGGCGCGCATGTGCTTGGCGACCGAGTCCCGCATGACGTCCACGACCTGGTCGTGCAGCCGCCGGGCGTCGGAGTCGTTGCGCACCGGCTTCGAGGTGAAGTTCGGGACGAAGTACCGCTCGGTCACCAGGCGCCCGCCGGGGGACACGGTGAACGAGGTGCCGGACTCGATGCGCCGGATCTGGCGGTGCAGCGTCTCCGGCTCCGGGACGTACTGCAGCGTCAGGTAGTGCTGGAGCGCCTTGTGGTCGAGGTCCTCGCCGATGCGCAGCGTGGTGGCCAGGCTCAGCAGGCTCTTCTTCTCGCTGGCGAACGCCACGCCGCCCGGCCCGTCGGCGTAGAACAGCGGCTTGATCCCGAACGGGTCGCGCGCGCCGAACACGACGCGGCGCTCGCTGTCCCAGATCAGGAACGCGAACATGCCGCGGAGCCGGCCGACCATCGCGGTGCCGAGGTAGTGGTAGGCGGCGACGATCACCTCGGTGTCGCCGTCGGTGTGGAACCTCGCGCCGTAGTGCTCGGAGAGCTCCGCGCGCAGCTCCAGGTAGTTGTAGATCTCGCCGTTGAAGTTGATGGTGTAGCGGCCGGGGTTCTCCGGCGGCCCCCACGTCAACGGCTGGTGCGAGTGCTCCAGGTCGATGATCGACAGCCGGTTGAAGCCGAAGACGACCTCACCGCCGTGCCAGGTGTCGCTCTCGTCCGGCCCCCGGTGCCGTTGGCAGGGCAGCGCTTTGGCCACGGCGTCGACGGCGAAACCGGCGTTCTCTTCAGTGGGACAGACAAGTCCAAGCAGGCCGCACACGGCGTCTCGGCACCTCTCGCATCGGCGATGGGTCGGGCTCCGCCCCGCGGCCCCGGCGGGGATCTCGGCGGGCGGGAGTCCCAGTATGCCGGGTCCGCCGCCGTACCGTGCAGGCGCGGTGAGTCGGAGCCCGCGTCGCCGGGCACCGCTGTCGATCGTTCCCCGCGCGGCGCGTGCGAGCGGGCTCCCGCGCACGCGCGCGGGCGGCGGATCTCCGCTCCGGGCGGGGACGATCTCGGTGATGTGCAGCGCACCTCGCCACCCCGGAGGCGTATCGCGGCTACTGCTGGGCTAGGCTCCCCGCAGCATTCCGGCCGCGGGGCATGGTGGGTGCGCAGTGTGTCCAAAACCCGCGGCGACGGTGGAAACACGCAGCGAGGAGGCGTCGCGCAGTGGGCTTTCGGATGGGGAGCTTGCGGCAGGAACGTCTGAAGGAGGGGACCCGAGTGCCACGGCTGGTCAAAGTCGCCGGGCTGGTAGGCCTGGTCGCGGTCGCGGCCACGGGCTGTTCGGCCGACGAGGTCCTGCGGTTCGGCTGGCCGCAAGGTGTCACCCCGCAGGCCGAGTCGATGCGTCAGCTGTGGACGTGGTCGGTGATCGCTGCACTGGCGGTCGGCGTCCTCGTGTGGGGCCTGATGTTCTGGACGGTCGCCTTCCACCGCAAGAAGGGCGAGGAGCTGCCCCGGCAGTTCCAGTACAACGTGCCGCTGGAAGTCATCTACACGGCAGTGCCGTTCGTGATGGTCGTGGTGCTGTTCTACTTCACCGCCACGACGCAGAACTACGTGATGGCGAAGTCCGAGAATCCGGACGAGAAGGTCAACGTCGTCTCGTTCCAGTGGAACTGGGAGTTCAACTACCCGGACCACCGCACGCCGGACGGGCAGCCGGTGCGGACCGTGGGCAGCAGCAGCGAGATCCCGCTGCTGGTGCTGCCGACCGGTTCGTCGATCCAGTACAACTTGAGCTCCACCGACGTCATCCACTCGTTCTTCGTGCCGGAGTTCCACTTCAAGCGGGACACCTTCCCGCACCCGGACAAGAACAACCAGGACGCCGTCTTCGAGAACACCATCGAACGCGAAGGCTCGTTCGTCGGGCGGTGCGCCGAGCTCTGCGGCACCTACCACTCGATGATGAACTTCGAGGTCCGCGCCTTGTCGCCGGACAAGTTCGACCAGTACATGCAGCTGCGGACGCAGAACAACCCGGCCACCGGGCAGTACTACACCGCGTCCGAGGCGTTGACCCAGATGAACTGCGGTGAGCTGTGCACGCCGCGGGCGGTGACCTCGGTGCCGTTCGACACCGACCGAACCTCCGGTGAGCCGTCCACCATCGGTGGCCGGCAAGCGGGCAACTGATCCCGGCAGGACGCAGGGCGCGAGAGTGAGGACTCCATGAAGGTCGAAGCGAAGATCTTCAACCTGATCACCGGCTTCTTCTTCCTGTCGGCGGTCGTCTACGGCTTGTGGTCGTACGAACCCGTGGGCACGACGGCACTGGTCCTGGTGGGCGGGTTGTCGCTGCTGATCGGCAGCTACTTCCAGTTCGTCGCGCGGCGCATCGAGCCGCGTCCGGAGGACAACCCGGACGCCGAGATCAGCGACGGCGCGGGCGAGCTGGGCTTCTTCAGCCCCGGCAGCTACTGGCCCGTCGGGCTGGCGGCGGCCGCCGCGTTCGCCGGTATCGCGCTGGCGTTCTTCCACGTGGTCATGATCGTGATCGCGGTCGGCGTGCTGCTGATCACGGTCGCGGGCCTGGTGTTCGAGTACCACACCGGACCGAACCACGAGTGATCTTCAGTACCTAGGTGAGCCCCCGGACCACTGGTTCGGGGGCTCACCTATTTTTGGCTCCAATTGATTACTTTCAGTGGTGCCCGAGTGATCCCCTTCGCTAGTTTTCACTCGTCCGTGAGAACTCTGGGGAGAGGACTGGGGAATGTCATCACGTACAGCTGCTTTAGCGCGCGGTACGGCGGTGCTCGCCGCCGTGCTGGTCGCGGGCTCGCTCGCGCCGGCCGCACTCGCGGAACCGGAATCGCCCGCGCAGCCGCTGCGCACGAACGGCGCCGCCGCCCCGGTTCTCGACTGGAGTCCGTGTGCTGATGCGCCTGGTTATGAGTGCGCTACTGCTGAGGTGCCGTTGTCGTATCGGGATCCGTCGGGGCAGCGGATTCGGTTG
>NZ_JBSFWJ010000151.1:0-4185 GCF_053592695.1 Saccharopolyspora sp. NPDC002578
TAACCTCAGCGTTCTTCTCGCTGCGGGATCTTTTTCCCGAGTGGCTCCGCCACGAGGGAAAAAGCTGTCCTCGCGAGAAGAACGCTGAGAACCCGCGGGTGGTCGGCTTGCTCAAGCTGGTCACTGCTCAGCGGCTTCGCCGCTGACAGGACAACGACGAAGGGCAAGATCGAAGACAGGTGGTCGGTCCCTTCCTCTCGGGAGCGCGACGGGTCGCCGTCCTCGCGAGACGGCGCTGAGAACCCGCGCCGCCGCAGCGGGGACGACGAGCTTGGGACACCGGTGTGGACGGAGCACTAGTCCCCGTGTCCTGCCCCTAGGGGCGAAGTCGAACGGCGCGAGTGCTCGTCGGGAAGGGTTAAGCTGGCCGGTGGTCCTTCGCCGTCCGCGGAGGTCTCCCCGACTTCCGCAGAGGGATCGCGTGCTGCTCCGATTACTGCGGGCCCACCTGCGGCCCTACGCGTTGCCGATCATCGCGCTGGTCGTGCTGCAGCTGGTCCAGACGGTCGCCACGCTGTACCTGCCCGCGCTGAACGCCGACATCATCGACAACGGCGTGCTCACCGGCGACCAAGGTCACATCCTGCGCGTCGGCGGCGTGATGCTCGCGGTGGCGGCGGTGCAGCTGATCTGCGCGATCGGCGCCGTCGGCTTCGGCGCCCGGACCGCGACGGCGCTCGGCCGCGACCTGCGCGCCTCGGTGTTCGACCAGGTGCAGTCCTTCTCCGCGCGCGAAGTGGGGCGGTTCGGGGCGCCGTCGCTGATCACCCGCACGACCAACGACGTCCAGCAGATCCAGATGCTGGTGCTGGTCACCTTCACGCTGATGATCACCGCGCCGATCATGTGCGTCGGCGGGATCGTGCTGGCGCTCGACCAGGACGCGGTGCTCTCCGGGCTGCTCGTGGTGGTCGTGCCGCTGCTGGGCGTGCTCATCGCGCTGCTCGTCGCCCGGTTGCGGCCGCTGTTTCGCGCCATGCAGGTGCGCATCGACGCGGTCAACCGCATCCTGCGCGAGCAGATCAACGGCTTGCAGGTCATCCGCGCGTTCAACAAGGACGTCCACGAGCAGCGCCGGTTCGGCGAGGCGAACGTCGAACTGACCGGCACCGCGCTGCGCGTCGGGAACCTGATGGCGCTGATGTTCCCCACGGTGATGATCGTGGTGAACGTGTCCAGCGTCGCGGTGACCTGGTTCGCCGCCGGGCGCATCGACTCTGGTGCGATGCAGGTCGGCGCGCTCGTCGCCTTCCTGAGCTACCTGATGCAGATCCTCATGTCGGTGATGATGGCGACGTTCATGTTCATGATGATCCCGCGCGCCGAGGTGTGCGCCGAACGCATCCAGGAAGTGCTCGACACCGAGAGCACGGTCCGCCTGCCGAGCGAGCCGGTCCGCGAGCTGCACCGGCGCGGCCACCTGGAACTGCGCGACGTCGGCTTCCGCTACCCGGGCGCGGAGGAACCGGTGCTGCAGGGCATCGAGTTCCACGCGCGCCCCGGTGAGACCACGGCGATCATCGGCAGCACCGGCAGCGGCAAGAGCACCCTGATCAACCTCATCCCCCGGCTGTCCGACGTCACGACCGGCACGATCCTGATCGACGGCGTCGACGTCCGGGACCTGGATCCGGCGACGCTGACCCGGACCGTCGCGTTCGTCCCGCAACGCCCGTACCTGTTCTCCGGCACCGTGGCGAGCAACCTGCGCTACGGCGACCCGGAGGCCACCGACGACGACCTGTGGCACGCGCTGGAGATCGCGCGGGCCGCCGATTTCGTGCGCCGGTTGCCCGGCGGGCTCGACGCGCCGCTGTCCCAAGGCGGCGGCAACGTCTCCGGCGGCCAGCGCCAGCGGCTCGCCATCGCCAGGGCGCTGGTGCGGCGCCCCGAGATCCACCTGTTCGACGACTCGTTCTCCGCGCTGGACTACGCCACCGACGCGCAGGTCCGGGCCGGGCTGCGGCAGGAGACGGCGGACGCGACGGTCGTCATCGTCGCCCAGCGGGTCAACACGATCCGCGACGCCGACCGCATCTTGGTGCTCGACGCGGGACGGCTCGTCGGGGCAGGCACCCACCAGGAGCTGATGGCGGACAACGAGACCTACCGGGAGATCGTCCTGTCGCAGCTGTCCGAGGAGGAAGCGGCATGAGCGCCCCCACCCGTGCCCGCCCGTCCGGTGAGGGGGCCACGGCGCAGCCCGCACCGGACCGCAACCGGCCCACCGGCTTCGTCGCTTCGGCCCGGCGGCTGCTCGGACGGCTCGGCCCCGAACGGCCGCTGCTGATCGTGGTGGTGCTGCTGGCCGTGGTGAGCGTGACGTTGAGCGTGCTCGGACCCAAGTACCTCGGGCAGGCCACCGACCTGATCATCGCGGGTGCGGCCGGGGGCGGCGTCGACTTCGCAGCGGTGGGTTCCGTCCTGCTGGCGGCGTTGGCGGTCTACGCGGGCTCCGGCCTGTTCGGCGTCGCGCAAGCTCGGCTGACCAACGGCGCCGTGCAGCGCACGGGCAGCCGGTTGCGCCGGGACGCGGAGGCCAAGCTCGCGAAGCTGCCGGTGAGCCACTTCGACCGCCAGTCCCGCGGCGAGGTGCTCAGCCGGGTCACCAACGACATCGACAACGTGAGCCAGTCGCTGCAGCAAACGCTCTCGCAGGTCGTCGTCTCGGTGCTGACCATCCTCGGCGTGCTCGCGGTGATGTTCTCCATCTCCGGGCTGCTGGCGCTGTTCGCGCTGCTGAGCATCCCGCTGTCGGCGCTCGTCACGTACCGGATCGGCAAGCGGGCGCAGCCGCAGTTCGCGGCGCAGTGGAAGAGCACCGGCGAGCTCAACGGGCACGTCGAGGAGATGTACACCGGGCACTCCACCATCAAGGCCTTCGGCCGCCAGCAGAACGCCGCCGAGACCTTCCGGGCGCGAAACGAGGAGTTGGCGGCGGCCGGGTTCCGCGCCCAGTTCCTGTCGGGGCTGATCCAGCCCGGCATGATGTTCCTGAGCAACCTGAACTACCTGCTGGTCGCGGTGGTCGGCGGCCTCCGCGTCGCGTCCGGCGCGCTCTCGGTGGGGGACGTGCAGGCGTTCGTGCAGTACTCCCGCCAGTTCAGCCAGCCGCTGACGCAGGTCGCGAGCATGGCCGCGCTGCTGCAGTCCGGGCTCGCTTCGGCGGAGCGGGTCTTCGACTTCCTCGACGCGCCCGAACAGGAGCCCTCGCCCGACGACGCCGCGACCTCCGACCGCCCGCGCGGCCGGGTCGCGTTCGAGCACGTGGCGTTCCGCTACCGGCCGGACGAACCGCTGATCGAAGACCTCTCGCTGATCGCCGAGCCGGGCGACACGGTCGCCATCGTCGGCCCCACCGGAGCGGGCAAGAGCACCCTGGTCAACCTGCTGATGCGGTTCTACGAGATCAGCGCGGGCCGGATCACCCTGGACGGCGTCGACACCCGCACGATGTCCCGGGAGCGGCTGCGGGCCGCGACCGGCATGGTCCTGCAGGACACCTGGCTGTTCGGCGGCACCATCGCGGAGAACATCGCCTACGGCAAGCAGGACGCGACCCGCGAGGAGGTCGTCGAAGCCGCGAAGGCCGCGCACGTCGACCACTTCGCCCGCAGCCTGCCGGACGGCTACGACACCGTCCTCGACGACGAGGGCACCGGGGTCAGCGCGGGGGAGAAGCAGCTGATCACGATCGCGCGGGCGTTCCTGGCCGACCCGTCGATCCTCGTGCTCGACGAGGCGACCAGCTCCGTGGACACCCGCACCGAGGCGCTGATCCAGCGGGCCATGGCCACGTTGCGCACCGGGCGCACCGCGTTCGTCATCGCGCACCGGCTCTCCACGATCCGCGACGCCCACACGATCCTCGTCATGGACGGCGGCGCGATCATCGAGCAGGGCTCGCACGACGAGCTGATCGCCGCCGGTGGGACCTACGCGGCACTGCACTCCGCGCAGTTCACCGGCCCGGCAGAGCCTGAAAGTCGACGCTCCGCCTGTTTTTGATCTTGCCTCTCCAGGTGAGCGGCGTTCGTGGTCGTTGTCTTGTCAGCGGCGAAGCCGCTGAGCAGCGACCAGCTTGAGCAAAACGACCACCGGCGGGTTCTCAGCGGCTTCCTCGCGAGGACAGCGATTTCGCTGTGTATGGACATACATGAGAAATCGATCCCGCAGCGAGGAAGC
>NZ_JBSFWJ010000152.1:0-4131 GCF_053592695.1 Saccharopolyspora sp. NPDC002578
GCGGGATCTTTTTCCCAAGTGGCTCCGCCACGAGGGAAAAAGCTGTCCTCGCGAGAAGACAGCTGAGAACCCGCCGGTGGTCGGCTTTTCGACGTGGGCTATGTGCTTCGCACATACAGGCACGGCTACGCCGCAAGGCAGGCGTGGCTTCGCCGCCCACTGCACGACCTCGGCCGCGAGGGTGCCTTCGGGCATGGCTGGGAACGGGGTTCCGTGGTGGGGAAGCCGCTGGGGGCTGCCCAGCGGATAGCTGCGGTCGCCGTGGTGAGGGGTTAGAGGAGTTCCAGTGGGTCGACTCTGATCTTGATGGTTTCCTTCGGGCGGCGGGAGGCTCGGATCGCCTGGGCCGCGTGCATCGCTGCCGCGAGCTCGCGGCCTTCGGCTCGGGAGACGCGGACCAGGGCGCGTTCCTGCTCGGAATTGCCGTCCTCGTCGACCTCGCCGAGCGGGACCGGGCCCAGGATCTCGCCGGTGCTCGGCAATTCCAGGCAGTCCAGCAGGTCGTTCACCGCGTCCGGCGAGCCGTCGACCGCCGCTACCCGCATCGCGGGCGGGAAGCCCAGCTCCGCGCGCCCGGCCAGTTCGATCTGGGCGTGCCACGCCGGGTCCCAGCGCACCAGCGCCTGCACCGGCTGCAACGTGGAATCGGCCATCACCACGACCCGCCCGCCGTCCCGCGCGGGCCGCACCATCGCCGCCGCCGCCAGCCACAACCGCAACGTCTCCTCGGTGGCCCGCAGCTCCGGCCGCGACAGCAGGGTGCGCCCGTCCAGCAGCAGCGCCGCGCCGTAGCCGCCTTCGACGACGGGTTCCGCGCCGGGCGTGCACACGATCAGCGCCGGTTTCGCCGGGACGCTCGACAAGATCTCCTTGCCGCCGGAGGTGCGCACCGTGACGTTGCTGAACGCCCGGCCCAGCTCCTCCGCGGTGCGCCCCGCGCCGATCGCGATCGCCCGCAGCCGCCGCGACCCGCAGGAACCGCAGCGGAACGCGGCCTCCGCCGCCCCGCACCACCGGCACGCGGCGGGCTTCGGGGCGCCGTCCTCGGTGCCGCCGGGCAGCCCCAGCGGTCCCGCGCACCGGCGGCAACGAGCCTGCTCCCGGCAATCCCCGCAGGCCAGCGCGGGCACGTAACCCCGGCGCGGGACCTGCACCAGCACCGGGGCGTCCTTGCTCAGCGCCGCGCGGGCCGCCTCGAACGCCACCGACGGCAGCCGAGCCGCGCGGGCCGCCGGGTCGCGGGCCAGCTGGGTGTCGTCGGCACCGATCGCGACCACGTGCGGCGCGGCGGCCCGGACCTGATCGCGCAGCGCCACGACCTGCTGCGCCCACCCGGTCTCGACCAGCAGCGCCGCCTCCGCGGTGCGCGCGAACCCGGCCACGAGCAGCGCGGCACCGGCGGAGTGCGCGCGGTGGGTGAGCACGTCGCGCGCGTGCGGGTAGGGCATCTGCGGGTAGCTGTGCATGGAGTCGCCGTCGTCCCACACCACCGCGAGCCCGAGGTCGTGCACCGGGGCGAACATCGCGGCCCTGGTCCCCAGCACCACCCGCGCCGTGCCGCGCAGCACCGCCAGCCACCGCTTGTAGCGCTCACCCGGCCCGAGTTCCGACGTGAGCGCCACGACCCCGTCGTCACCCAGCAACCGCGCGCACGCGGCCTGCAACCGCGTCACGTCCCGGTGGTCGGGCACTACGATCAGCGCGCCCCGGCCCGCCGCGGCGGCGGTCGCGGCGGCCTCCGCGAGGCGTTCGGTCCACTGCTCCCCCGGCAGCGCCTGCCACACCGCGCGGGCCGGTTTGCCCGCGTGCACCGCCTCCAGCAGCGCCGCGCCGTGCTGGTAGCGCGACCACGCCTCGGCTTCCGGTTTCGCCGGCGCCGGCGCGGGCTCGGCGGTCTGCTTCTCCGCGCGGGCGTGCCGCGGCGGCACGGCCAGCCGCACCACGTCGGCGAGCATGCCGCCGTAGCGCGCGGCCACCGAACGGCACAGCTCCAGCAGCCGCGGCGGCAGCACCACCTCCGAGGAGATCACCCGGTCCACCCACTGCAGGGTCCCGGCGAAGTCCGAGTTCTCCTTGCGCTCCAGCAGATATCCGTCGACGAGCTTGCCGCGGAACCGCACCCGCACCCGGCAGCCCGCGACCGCCGCGTCGTGCAACCGGTCCGGGATCAGGTAGTCGAAGGCCCGGTCCAGGTGCGCGGGCAACGACACCTCCACCAGGACGCTGGCGACCGGCAGCGACGGAGCGGCCGTGCGCTCCGTGTTCTTCGTCGTCTTGGACCCGCCCGCCGCCATGCCCACTTCTCTACCAGAGCCCGCCGACCGCACCGCGCACCCGGTCCGCGCCGAGCGAGCCGGTCACTACGATGCGTCGGGCAGCATTCGTGAAAGGACCCCGCGTGTTCGACGTCGTCTTCTACCACCCCGAGATCCCCGGCAACACGGGCAACGCGATCCGGATGGCCGCCGGTTCCGGGTGCGTGCTGCACCTGGTGCGGCCGCTGGGGTTCAGCGTGGAGGACGCGCGGCTGCGCCGAGCGGGCCTGGACTACCACGACCGCGCCGCGCTGCGGGTGCACGAGGACTGGGACTCGATGCTGCGCGAGGTGGCGCCGCCGCGCGTGTTCGCCTTCACCACCGGCGCCACGACCTCGCTGGAGCAGATCTCCTACCGGCCCGGTGACGCGCTGCTGTTCGGCCCGGAGGCCACCGGCCTGCCCGCGGAGGTGCTCGCCTCGGAGCACATCACCGACCAGGTCCGGATTCCGATGCTGCCGGGCATCCGGTCGATGAACCTCGCGAACTCCGCGGCCGTCGCCGTCTACGAGGCGTGGCGCCAGCAGGGCTACGCGATGTAGGGCGCCTCCCGCGCCCGGCGGGACCGGGTGCGGGAGGTGCAGCCGGTCGTCCTACAGCCGGCAGGCTTCCAGCGGGGTGACGAGGATGGCGCGCGCGCCCTCCGCCCACAGCCGATCCATGATCGACTGGGCTTGGTGGCGCGGCACCATCACGCGAACCGCCACCCAGCCCTTCTCGTCGAGCGGGGACACCGTCGGTGCCTCCATGCCGGGCGTGATCTTGCGGACGTCCTCGAGGGACGCGGTGGGGCAGTTGTAGTCCATCATCACGTACTGCCGGGCGATCAGGACGCCACGCAGCCGCTGGATCAGCACCTCCACCGCCTGCTCGCTGTCCTCCGGCAGCTCGCGGGCGCCGCGCACCAGCACCGCCTCGGAGCGCAGGATCGGCTCCCCGATGGTCTGCAGCCCGGCTTCGCGCAGCGACGCCCCGGTCTCCACGACGTCGGCGATGGCGTCGGCGAGCCCGAGCTCGACGGCGGTCTCCACCGCCCCGTCGAGCTCGATGACGTCCACCTCGATGCCCAGGTCGACCGCCGCGGCCGTCACCAGCGGCGCGAACGAGGTGGCGATGCGCTTGCCGTCGAGCTCGGTGAGCGCGCCGACGCGCCCGGTGGGGGCGGCGAAGTAGAACCGCGACACCCCGAAGTCCAGCGGCAGCAGTTCCTGCGTGCTCACGTCGGTGCCCGCGGCCTGCAGCAGGTCCTGGCCGGTGATGCCGACGTCGAGCACGCCGCTGCCGACGGTGCGGGCGATGTCGGTGGGCCGGAGGAAGACGAACTGCACGTCGTTGGCCGTGTCGATGGCGAACAGGGCCTTGTGCTCGCGGTGCACGCGGTAGCCGGCGTCCGAGAGCAGCTGGATGGCGGGAGCGCTCAGCGATCCCTTGTTGGGCACGGCGACCCGAAGCATGGTGGTTCCTTTGCCGAGTTCAGTGGACGGGACGGCCCCGGTTCAGGCGGGGCGGCGGGGCGTTCCACCCGCTGCACGCTGCGGGCGGAACCCGCTATGGCGCTGACCACCGCACATCGACTTCGTCCTCCTCGCTCCGGCCGGATTTCGCACGTCCAGAATGGTGGCACACCGAGGCGCCGCGCGGTCCGGGAGCATGTCCGTGCTCACGTGCCGGGCGGCGGAGGACGCTCGTCTTTGATCTTGGCTTGAGCAGTGGGTCAGGTTGCGGAACCTCAGCGGCTTCCTCGCTGCGGGATCGATTTCTCATGTATGTCCATACACAGCGAAATCGCTGTCCTCGCGAGGAAGCCGCTGAGAAC
>NZ_JBSFWJ010000153.1:0-4000 GCF_053592695.1 Saccharopolyspora sp. NPDC002578
CCGGTCCTGTAGGAGAAGTAGGTGGCGTCGAGCTGGTCGGCGAGTTCGGCGCGGACGAGGTCGGCGTGGGCGGCGTCGGCGGCGGCCAGGTTCGAACACACCACGACCTGCACGTCGGGGAAGGCGTCGCGCAGTCCGGCCAGCAGCGCTCGCGCAGTGGGGAACAGCAGCAGCGGCCGTGGTGTGCGCAGGATGTCGCGCACTTTTCGGGCGGGCAGGGCGAGTTCGTTGGCGAGGTGCTGGATCAGCTGTTCGGTGGTGTGGGGGTGGGTGTGGAGTGTGCGGCGCACGATGTCGGCGACGGTGGAGTCCTCGTGCGGTGAGGCGGCGGCGAGTGCCGTGCCGAGGCTGTGGCCTGCGACGGTGCCGAGCACGCCGCCCACGTCAACCGAAACAAGCCGGATCCCGCTCTGTCTTCCGGTCATGTGAGGAGCTCCTGGTAGAGGGCCGCGTGTGCGGTGTGATCGGGTTGGTCGAGGTGTCCGAGCACGGCGACAGCGTCGTTTCCGGACAGCAGGCGCGGGGCCATGACGCGATGGACCCAGTTGACCTCGAGTCCTCGCTGCGGCCGGACGAGATCGGAGGGCACCGTGCCGAGGTCGAACAGGTAGGTCAGCAGTGGCGGGCCGTGCTGGGGGCGCGTCCAGGTGTGCGCACAGAACCGGGGCGTGGCCTGGGGGTTGAAGCCGAGGGTGCCGCGGACGGCGGACAGGACGGTCTCGGCGGGGGTATCGAAGGCCGCGGTGACCTCGCGGCCGGGCAGCCGCCACGCGGTCTCGCCCCGGTCGCGGACCAGGAGCCAGTCGGCGCGGTCGGGGCGGGCCAGCAGGCCGCAGGCCCGGATCCGGACGCGGGACGGCATTGACACCATCAGGACACGCTTTCCTTCGAGGAGAGGACCACCACCAGCAGAGCTCCGGCCGCGCATGGCGCGGTTCGGGCTGGTCTGGGGTGGAGTCAGTTCGGGTGCTGGCGGGACTCGCCGCCTCGGGTGCGGAGGTCGTGCCTGCTTCTGCCAGGAGGCGGTGGATTTTGCCGTAGGAAAGCTGGGTTTCCTGGTGCAGAGACCGGATGGTGGCGCCGTTCTCGTAGGAGGCTTTGAGCTCGTGGGCGAGCTGGACGCGTTCGAGACCGCGGTGTCGTCGGTGTGGGGTCACTGCGTCGTGCATGGGTGCTTCCTCACGTGCTTCGAGGGGTTCGTGGGCTGAGGTGGGGCGTTCGGTGTGGGAGCGAGCGCGTGATGGGCTTGGTGGGCTCCGGCGGGGTGGCCGTGGTCTTCGCAGTAGGCGAGCAGCCAGAGGTTGAGGTCCAGGACCAGCGCCCAGCGGTGGCGCGCGGCGTAGTGCTGGGTGAGTACTTCGACGGTGGCCAGCAGTGCGTCGTCGATAGGCAGTCGAAGGCGGATCGCGAGTGCTCGGATCCGCTGGCTTTCGCCCGCGACCGGGTCGGTGTCCTGCCAGGTACGGGCGCTGTGTTCGAGCAGATCCGCCAGAACGTCGGGTTGGCGGGCGGTGATCGCGGCTTCTTCGCCTGCGCCAGGTCGGCCTGCCAGCACGGGTCCGGCACGTGCCCGGCGTGGGGCCACACCACGAGCGCCAGCTGCGCGGCGGTCGCACTCAGCGCGGGGTCGGTGCCCATGCGGACTCCGGCCGGGACGAGATCCCGATGGTCCCGTACCCACGTGGCGACTTGTGTCGATGAACGGTCTGGTCCCGGGGTGGCCTGCTGGTGCAGGTCGGTGAGATGGCGGTGGCGCGGGTCGGGCGCGGCGCGAAGTGGCATCACTGCGCGACCGGGGTGGGTGGTCTCGGTCGTGGAACTCATGCCGGGTCCTGGGGTTCGAACAGGTTGATGAGGCGGTCGAGAGTGGCGCGCGTGGCCGTGAGCTGGTGGTGGAGGGCGGGCAAGGACAGGGTGGCGATGTGTTCGGCGGTCAGGGGTTCGTTGCGGACGTGCCGAGGCCGCAGCGGGGTGTCCGGCATGTCCAGGACGCCGGGCAGAACGCGCCCGGTTTCGTACATCCACACCACCAATTGCAGGCGAGTGCTGGCGCCGGTGGCGCGGAGCACGCGAACGAGGCGTGCTTTGACGTGGTCTTCATTGCAATTCAGCCGTGTTGCGATGTCCATGTTGGACAGTCCATAGGCAACCAGCCGGGCCACTGGCCGATCAGCGGGCAGCAGCACCGCGTCGAAGTGGAGCCCGGCGCACCTGTCCGCAACGGTGCTGAGGCGTGCGGGTGCGTTCATGAAGTCCTCTTCCGGGAGTGGTGGCAGGCAGGTCAGAGGGTGCCGAGGTGGGTCAGTGCGGCCTCCAGATCGCGGCGTGCTGCCAGCAGCGCGCCGCGAACGTGATGTGCCGCGGTCCCTCGGGTGGTCGATGAGGTACTCGGCAGCGCGATTTCGGGTGGACGGGGCCGTGCCGGGAACCCGGGAAGCCCGGGCAGGAGGTATCCGGCCTCATACATCCAGATCACCAAGTGGCTGCGGCTGGTGGTGCCGGTTCTGTGCATCAGGCGCCGAAGGTGAGTTTTGACGGTGTGCTCGCTTCGGCACAGCGCTTCGGCGATGGCGTCGTTGGTCAGCCCGCAGGCCAGCAGCTGTGCGACTTCGAGCTCGGCACCTGAGGGCTCGGCTTCCAACTTCAGGCCCACGAGCCTGATCGGATACTGGTCGGTCACGACTGTCCTCCGGACTGGGGCGGACGCGGGTTGCTCTTGGCCCATGCCTGGGCTTTGTGGGCGACGTCGTGGTCGTCTTGCCAGGGCGGGGCGACCCGGACGGTGTCGAGCAAGGTGTGGTTGTCGTGTTTGCCGCGTTGATCACCGGCGTGGATCGTGAAGTGACCGTCGGGCCGTGCCCAGCGCAGCGTGATGTTCCGCTCGGGGTGGTAGTGCCAGGCACAGGGCAACCTGGGGTTCCGGGTCATCACCGAAAGGACCCTTTCTGTTCATCGAAAGCGCGCAGAGGGCGAGGACATGCAAGTCGCGCGAGGCGGTCGGCGAGGCTCGGTCAGGGAAGGTGTTCCTGGTAATGCACCGCCGGGACACGCACTTCGTCGGCGAGATCGGCGAGGCAGACCATGTCGCCGGGGTCGAGCAGACTGACCGCGCCTCGGCGATCCACCCATTCCCCGGGCGGCACTACGGTGTCCGGGGCGGTCGCGGCGAAAACGTAGGTGATCGTGACCGGCCCGCCGCCGAACGACGCCGCACCCCAGATGTGCGCGCCGAGTGCCGGGTCCTGCGCAGTGGTCAGCCCGGCTTCGTCGTGCAGGACTCGACAGGCCGCGTCGGTGGGGGTCTCGCCCTCCCGGATCAGCCCGCCCGGCAGCCGCCACCGCGCATCCGGCGCGGGCAGCAGTAACCACTCCCGGCCCGCCCCGCGAGTCAACAACGCTCGCACCTGGGCGTGAATCGAGGGCGGCGGATCAGGGCCAGGATTCATAAAAAACTCTTCTCGCACAACGACACACGACGAAAGACAGAACGAACGCGGGATCCGCAGGGGGCGGGGACCCGGCCGCACAACCGGCAGGGCAGCAAGCTGTGCGGCCGGGATGGGCGGGGTGTGTGTTCGGGGAAACACAGACCCCGCCCGACCGGCACTCGTCGAGGTGCTCGCCGGGTGCCGGGTCACCCGGCACCGGACTGCCATGTCCAGCCCGGACCGGGAGATCCGATTACCGCTGCTGCCCCGGATACACCCATGCACGACCACCCGAGCCAGCCGCCGGTTCGACCGGCGCAGGGGCGGGGCAGGTGGAGGCGTGGCGGTCGAAGGCTTTCGCCAAACCGCGCAGCGCCCCCGCGAGACGAGCGCAGTCCCGCTCGGTCAACACCCCGGAACGCGGCAGATCTTCGAGGACCGTGCCGAGCCGGTCCTGTACCTGCTGGGCCTGCTCGACCACATCACCCGCGCTCGGAGCGGCCGAGGTGGAAGTGGATACGGGTCTTGCTGGAGACATCGCAAAAACCTCGATTCGATCGAAGAACACTCGG
>NZ_JBSFWJ010000154.1:0-3952 GCF_053592695.1 Saccharopolyspora sp. NPDC002578
CCGAGTGTTCTTCGATCGAATCGAGGTTTTTGCGATGTCTCCAGCAAGACCCGTATCCACTTCCACCTCGGCCGCTCCGAGCGCGGGTGATGTGGCCGAACAGGCCCAGCGAGTAAAGGACCGGCTCGTCACCGTCCTCGACGATCTGCCCAGCCCTGGGGAGGTGACCGAGCGGGACTGCACTCGTCTCGCGGGGGCGCTGCGCGGTTTGGCGAAGGTCTTCGACCGCCACGCTTCCACCTGCCCCGCCCCGCCGCGGATCGAGCCTGCGACTGGCTCGGCTGGTCGTGCCTGGGTGTATCCGGGGCAGCAGCGGTAATCGGATCTCCCGGTCCGGGCTGGACATGGCAGTCCATTGCCGGGTGACCCGGCACCCAACGAGCCCCTCGACGAGTGCCGGTCGGGCGGGGTCTGTGTTTCCCCGAACACACACCCCGCCCATCCCGGCCGCACAGCCCGCTGCCCTGCCGGTTGTGCGGCCGGGTCCCCGCCCCCTGCGGATCCCGCGTTCGTTCTGTCCTACGTCGTTCGTCGTTGTGCGAGAAGAGTTTTCTATGAATCCTGACCCTGATCCGCCGCCATCGATTCACGCCAAGGTTCGGGTGCTGTTGACCCGCAGGGCGGGCCGGGAGTGGTTACTGCTGCCCGCGCCGGATGCGCGGTGGCGCCTGCCGGGCGGGCGGATCAGGGAGGGTGAGACCCCCACCGATGCAGCTTGCCGGGTCCTGCATGACGAAGCCGGGCTTACCACTTCGCAAGACCCGGGACTTCGCGCGCACACCTGGGATGCGGCGACGTTCGGCGGCGGGCCGGTCAAGCTCAATTACGTCTTCACCGTGGCCGCTCCGGACACCGTGGCGCCTCCTGGGGAATGGGCCGATCGTCGCGCAGCGGTCAGTCTGCTCGACCCCGGCGACATGGTCTGCCTCGCCGATCTCGCCGACGGACTGCGTGTCCCGGCGGTGCATTACCAGGAACACCTTCCCTGACCGAGGTCGTGCCGGCCGCCTCGCGCTCCGGCGTCCTCGCCCGCGGCGCTTTCGATGAACAGACAAGGTCCTTCGATGACGACCCGAAACCCCAGGCTGCCCTGTGCCTGGCACTACCACCCCGAGCGAAACATCACGCTGCGCTGGGCACGACCCGACGGTCACTTCACTGTCCACTCCGGTGATCAACGCGGCAAACACGACGACCACACCCTGCTCGACACCGTTCGCGTCGCCCCGCCCTGGCAAGACGATCACGACGTCGCCCGCAAGGCGCAGGACTGGGCCGCGAAAAACCCGCTCACGCCCCAAACCGGAGGACGCTCGTGATCTACCTGTACCCGGACAGGATCGCGCAACTGGCGTTGCGCGCCGAGTTCACCGGTGCGCAGTTGGAGGTGGCGCGGCTGGTGGCGTGCAACATGACCAACACCGCGATCGCGAGGCACCTGTGCCGTAGCGAGGACACCGTCAAGACCCACTTGCGACGGATGCTGCGCAAGACCGGCACTACGAGCCGTTGTCAGCTCGTGGTGTGGATGTACGAGGCCGGGCACCTCGTGCCCGCACACCCCGAATTCCTGGCCCAGCCCCACCCGCCCGAACCGCCAGCACCGACATCACCGGCCGCCCGGAACCTGCACCACACCCTCTCAGCCGCGCGCAGCGACCTGGACTCGGCCTTGACTCACCTCGGCACCCTCTGACCGGCCTACCCCATTCTTGCGAGGAATTCGTGAACACCTCCGCGCGCCTCCCGGACCGATGTGCCGGGCTCGACTTCGACGGCGAGATCCCGGACGTGACCCTCCCGGTCGTACAGCTGATGGTCTGCGGACTGTCCACCATCGACATCGCCACACGGTTGGACCGCAGCGAAGACCTCGTCAAAAACCACCTCGTGCGCGCGTTCCGCGCCACCGGCGCGACCACCCGGTTGCACCTCGTGGTGTGGATGTACGAAACCGGGCGGGTCATCCCCGGCATCGTGCAGCTGCCCGACGCTCCTCCCCGATCGCGGCAACACCTCACCACGCCGCTGACCGCTGACGAAGCCGCCTTGCTGAGGCTTGCCTCTCTGCGCCACCAACTCGCCACCACCCGCGCCGAACTCGACACCCTCGTTGCCCTCGTCGAACCCAACCCGGAACAACGATGACTCCTGTACCCGGCGACCCCCTGCCCGGTCGCGCACCGAGCCCAGCACCCTCAGAACCCGACCCACGCCACCGCCACCTCACGTACCTGCACCAGCAGGCCACCCCAGGGCCACACCGTTCACCCGAGCGCGTCGCCACATGGGTACGAGACCACCGCGACCTTCTCCTCGCCGGGCTACGCCTGGGCTCGGTTGTTGCTTACAGCGCAGCCGCCGCTCAACTGGCGCTTGCTGTGTGGCGAGCTACCGCCGAGCAAGTGCCGGACTCGACGAGCTGGCAGGCCGAGCTGGCTCACGCAGGTGAACACGCCGCGATCACGGCCCACCAACCCGACGTTCTAGCTGAACTGCTCGAACACAGCGCCCGCGCCTGGCACTCCGCCAACCCGGTCACGGCCGAGAGCCAGTGGATTCGGGCGTTAACGATCCGCCTGTGCCTCCCTAGCGACGACGCGCTGCTGGCCACCGTCGACGCACTCACCCAGCTCTACGCACAACATCATCGTTGGTCCCTCGTCCTGGACCTCAACCTCTGGCTCCTCGCTTACTGCGACGACCACGGTCACCTCGCCGGAGCAGTCCACGCCCACCTCGCACTCGTCCACGCCGGACGTTCCCTCCCGGCCCGCGAACACCTCGGCCCTAAGGAGCACCACCTCATGAACCACACCGACGTCAGCTTTCAGCAACACCGTGGCCCAGCACGTCTCCAGCTCGCCCGCGAACTCAAATCCGCCTACGAGAACGGCGCCAGCATCCGGGCGCTTCACGAGAAGACCCGGCTTTCCTACGGCAAGGTCCACCGCCTCCTCAACGAAGTGGGAACGACATTCCGCCCCCGAGGCGGTCACCGGCCCCACCCTCCGAAATAGCCCCACCTCTCGTGTGAGGCCGTGCCCTGCTTGTTGTCCTGAACGAAGGAAGTCCGTCCTGATGGTGTCGAATCCGTCCCGCGTCCGGATCCGGGCCTGCGGTCTGCTGGCCCGGCCCGACCGCGCCGACTGGCTCCTGGTCCGCGACCGGGGCGAAACCGCGTGGCGCCTGCCCGGCCGCGACGTCACCGCGGCCTTCGATACCCCCGCCGAGACCGTCCTGTCCACCGTCCGCGGCACCCTCAGCTTCAACCTCCAGACCACGCCCCAGTTCTGCGCGCACACCTGGACGCGCCCCCAGCACGGCCCGCCACTGCTGACCTACCTGTTCGACCTCGGCACGGTGCCCTCCGATCTCGTCCGGCCGCAGCGAGGACTCGAGGTCAACTGGGTCCATCGCGTCATGGCCCCACGTCTGCTGTCCGGCTGCGACGTCTCCGCCGTGCTCCGACACCTCGACCAACCCGACCACACCGCACACGCGGCCCTCTACCAGGAGCTCCTCACATGACCGGAAGACAGAGCGGGATCCGGCTTGTTTCGGTTGACGTGGGCGGCGTGCTCGGCACCGTCGCAGGCCACAGCCTCGGCACGGCACTCGCCGCCGCCTCACCGCACGAGGACTCCACGGTCGCCGACGTCATGCGCCGCACACTCCACACCCGTCCGCACACCACCGCGGAACTGATCCAGCGCCTCGCCGTCGAACTCGCGTTACCCGCCCGACGGGTGCGCGACATCCTGCACACACCACGACCACTGCTGCTGCTCCCCACCGCACGAGCGCTCCTGGCCGGACTACGCGACGCCTTCCCCGACGTGCAGGTCGTGGTGTGCTCGAACCTGGCCGCCGCCGACGCCGCCCACGCCGACCTCGTCCGCGCCGAACTCGCCGACCAGCTCGACGCCACCTACTTCTCCTACAGGACCGG
>NZ_JBSFWJ010000155.1:0-3690 GCF_053592695.1 Saccharopolyspora sp. NPDC002578
TTCTTGCTTGGGGGTCGGGTGGCGGAACCTCAGTCGTCTTCTCGCTGCGGGATCTTTTTCCCTCGTGGCTCCGCCACGAGGGAAAAAGCTGTCCTCGCGAGAAGACGACTGAGAACCCGCGGCGGTGCCGGTGGGCAGGGTGGTCGCTGCTCAGCGGCTTCGCCGCTGACATGACACTGATCTCCGCTGGGTGGAGAACGTTGCTCGCCTTGAGTGGCGGGAGATCGTTGCTGAGGAGTTCTGGCCGCTTCGGGTCAGTGCGCGTACGTGGTGGACAGCACTGCGCGGGCCAGCGTGTGGTTGAGCGCGGTGAAGTTGACGACGGCGGGCGTGACCTGGTCGTTCACCCCGAGCTGCGGAACGTCCAGCGCGAGCACGGCGAACAGGTAGCGGTGCGGCCGGTCGCCGGGCGGCGGCGCGGCGCCCGCGTAGGCGCGCTCGCCGAGGTCGTTGGGCACCTGGAACGCGCCCGCGGGCACGCCCGAGCCGGTCGCGGAGCCGGCGCCGGTGGGCAGTTCGGTGACGTCGGCGGGCACGTCCACCAGCGTCCAGTGCCAGAAACCGCCGGGGATCGGGGCGTCCGGGTCGAAGCAGGTGACCACGAAGCTCCGCGTCTCGGCGGGGAAGCCCTCCCAGCTCAGCTGCGGGGAGCGGTTGCGGCCACCGGCGCCCATGCCGCTGTAGACGTGGTCGAGCGCGAGCTGCTCGTCGGCGGGCGCGTCCTTCGAGGTGAGGGTGAACGAAGGGACCTCGGGCAGCAGCGAGTACGGGTCCGGGTCGATCGGGCGTTGCAGGCTCATTCGGTCTCCTCCTCGACGGCGCGGGGTGCTGGACGATCATCAGCACCGCCCGGCCGCAGCCTAGTGGGGGCCGTGCGCGGGCCCGCGCGGCGCCGCCCGCGACGGGCGGTGACACCGCTGATGCAACCCGTGCAAGTATTCACTTGATCGAGTTATTGTCGGTGCCGGTCCGGCTCGGGATCATGGTCATCGTGCACACCGATCTCGGTGTAGGCGACCACGGCCCGGACGGGTCGGGACAATTTCCGCACGGGCCGACCAATGCGAGGATCGACCGTTCTGCGGGCGGTACCGCAAAAACGTCTCGGATCCGCGAATGCGAGAATCGGTCCGCCGGATTCGTCGGCGGCCGGAAAGCGGCCCGTCGAACCGGTGGTGCACGTGCCCAATGTTCTGCCGACATCGGTACCGGCGAAGCCCGGATTTCGCCGATGCCGGTTCGGGGGATGTCGATGCTGGGGGATAGCGCAGTCATGCCGGGAAATCGTCACACGTCGGTCCGTTCGCGCCAGGTGGCCGCCGAGCTCCGCCGTCATCGGGAACGCGCCGGGCTCAGCTGCACCGCTGCGGGCGCCCGGCTCGGCGTGTCGGGCAGCAAGATCAGTCGGATCGAGACCGGGGCCAGCGGCGTGCAGCTCGACGACGTCACCGCGTTGCTGCGGCTCTACGAGGTGGGCGAACGGGAACGCGCCGCCCTCGCAGAGCTGGCGCGCAACGCGGGCCGCTCCGCCTGGTGGCAGCGCCCCGCCGCGGCTCCGGCGCGCTGGCGGGACTTCCTGGACTACGAGGGCAAAGCGGTCCGGATGCACAGTTTCGAACCGATGCTGATCCCCGGCCTGCTGCAGACCGCCGAATACGCGCGCGCCGTCATCTCCGGTATGGAACCGGGGCGGTCCGAAGACGAACTGGACGACTTGATCGCGACCCGGATGGCGCGGCAGATCATTCTGAGCCGATCGCGCGCTCCGCTGTTCCACTCGGTGCTGGAGGAATCGGCGTTGCGCCGCCCGATCGGCGGTCCGGGAGTGATGAAGCGGCAGCTGCTGCATCTGCTGGTGATGATGGAATCGGATCACGTGTGCCTGCGGATCGTGCCGCGTTCGGTCGGCGCCTATCCCGGATTGCAGGGTGCATTTCTGCTTTTGGAATATGACGGCGAGCCGGACATCGTCTACGTGGAGAACCACCACGCCTCCGCCTTCCTGGATTCCGAGCGAACGGTGAGTTCCTATCGGGGCGTGCTGCGCGACATCGTGCACGCGGCGCTCGCCCCCGACGCCGCCGCCGACCTCATCCGCGAAGTCCTCAAGGACTACTGACTCCGCTCTGGTGCGCGGCGGTTCCCGCGACGCCCGTCGAGATCATCCGGTGCCGATCGCCCGGAGTCCGGTCGGCTACTGCGTCCCGGTGATCCGCTGCGCCGTGCGGGTGATCTCCGGTCGGTCGCAGCGGCGGGTCGATCGCGCGGCCGGGGTCAGGTCGGTGGCCCGAGCGGCTGCTCGAGACCGTCGCTCTCAGGCGTGGGGCGAGCTCCGGCGACCGCGCCCGAACTGTCCGAAGTGGACTGAATGTGCTGGTCTGGGTGAGGGGTTTTCTCCCGATATATCACCTGATCAGGTAACAACGATCGGCCGTTGTGGACGATCACCGCGCCGTGATCGGCTCTCTCCGCGACACTGTCACGAGCCGGAGGCGGGCCGGTCGCCCCGACCGCGCCGCAGGGGCTCCGGGGGATGGAGAGCGGGATGACACACACTCTGCGCAGGCGAACCCGGTGGTGGTCGGTGTCGGGAGCGCTCACCGCGGCGGCGCTGGCCTCGGTCGCGATCACCGCCCCGGCCGGGGCGGACACCACGGCGTCCGAGCCGACGTCCGGTGCCCCCACCACCAAGATCGTCGGCGGGGAGCCCGCGAGCACCACCGAATACCCGTGGGTCGTCTACCTCACCGACTCCGGCGGCAACCAGTTCTGCGGCGGCACCATCGCCGCCAAGAACAAGGTCGTCACCGCGGCGCACTGCGTCACCGGCGGAGCACCACGGCAGATCACCGTCGTCGCCGGGCGCGACGACAAGACGACCGACGAGGGCGTCGAAGCCGAAGTCCGCACCGTCTGGGTGCACCCGGAATACCAGAGCGCCAGCACCGGTTCCGACATCGCGGTGCTCACCGTCGACCGGGAGCTGCCGCAGACACCACTGCCCCTGGCCACCCAGCAGGACAACGCGCTCTACGCGCCGGGAGCGGCGACCACCGTGCTCGGCTGGGGGACCACCGAAGAAGGCGGCGGACCGTCCCGCACCCTCCTCCAAGCGCACCCGCCCATCACCAGCGATCAGGACTGCTCGCGGGCCTACGGCGGGCAGTACAACCCCGACGCGATGGTGTGCGCGGGTCTGCCCGAAGGCGGCGAGGACAGCTGCCAAGGCGACTCCGGCGGACCGCTCGTCGCCGACGGGCGCCTCATCGGCATCGTCTCGTGGGGCAACGGCTGCGCCCGGCCGGGGACTCCGGGCGTGTACACCCGCGTGAGCACCTATCAACAAGAGGTGCAGGCCCAGCTGGGCTGATCACACGGGTAGTCGGGGAGGCAAGGCCGGGGCGCACGCCGGGTGCCCCGGCCTTGCTGCGTCTGCAGCACCAGGAAAGCAGTGCTCTGCTTGGTGCGCGGGCGGGTTGTGGAGTCTCGCGCGGCTTGGCGTGTGGGGTCGGGTTTTAGAGCCTTCCCCGGTTCGGGCGTGTGGTCGCTGTGGTGTGTGGAAGGTCGGGTTTCAGGATTGCTTCCACGGCTCGTCTTGCTGGGGTGTCCGGGTAGCGGAACCTCAGTCGGTCTCTCGCTGCGGGATCTTTTTCCCGAGTGGCTCCGCCACGAGGGAAAAAGCTGTCCTCG
>NZ_JBSFWJ010000156.1:0-3673 GCF_053592695.1 Saccharopolyspora sp. NPDC002578
AACCTCAGTCGGTCTCTCGCTGCGGGATCTTTTTCCCAAGTGGCTCCGCCACGAGGGAAAAAGCTGTCCTCGCGAGAGACCGACTGAGAACCCGCGGGTGAGCGGCTTCTTGACGTGGGCTATGCGCTGACGCGCATACAGGCACGGCCTTCGGCCGCAAGGCGGGGTTGCTTCGCCGCGCCCGAGACGCTGGGGGTTAGAGGCCTAGTTCTCGGGCGATCAGCATTCGTTGGACTTCGCTGGTTCCTTCGCCGATCTCCAGGATCTTGGCGTCGCGGTAGAAGCGGCCCACGGGGGTTTCGTTCATGAAGCCGTAGCCGCCGAAGATCTGGGTGGCGTCGCGGGCGTTGTCCATCGCGGCATCGGACGAGGTGAGCTTCGCCAGCGCGGCCTGCTTGCGGAACGGTTCGCCGCGCAGCATCCGGGACGCGGCGTCGTAGTAGGCGAGCCGCGCGTTGTGCGCGCGCAGCTCCATGTCGGCGATCTTGAACTGGATCGCCTGGTACTCGCCGATGTGGTGGCCGAACGCTTCGCGTTCGCCCGCGTAGCGCAGGCACTCGTCCACGCAGCCCTGCGCGAGCCCCGTGCCGAGCGCGGCGATGGCGATGCGGCCCTCGCTGAGGATCGACAGGAACTGCGCGTAGCCCCGGCCGCGTTCGCCGAGCAGGTTCGCGGCGGGCACCCGGCAGTCGTCGAAGGCCAGCTCGTGGGTGTCGGAGGCGTTCCAGCCGACCTTGGAGTACTTGGGCGCGACGGTGAACCCGGGCGTGCCGGAGGGCACGATGATCGTGGAGATCTCCTTGCCGCCGTCGGGTTTGGTGCCGGTCACGGCGGTGACGGTGACGAACGCGGTGATGTCCGTTCCGGAGTTCGTGATGAACGCCTTGGAACCGTTGATGACCCACTCGTCGCCGTCGAGCACCGCGGTGGTGCGGGTGGCTCCGGCGTCGGAACCGCCGCCCGGTTCGGTGAGTCCGAACGCGCCGAGGACCTCCGCGCCGCACAACCGGGGCAGCCACTCCCGCTGCTGCTCTGCGGTGCCGAAGCGGTAGATCGGCATGGTGCCGAGGGACACGCCCGCTTCGAGCGTGATCGCCACCGACGAGTCGATCCGCGCGAGCTCCTCCAGCGCCAGGCACAGCGTGAAGTAATCGCCGCCCATGCCGCCGTGCTCCTCGCCTACGGGCAGCCCGAACAGGCCCATCGACCCCATGGTCCGCACCAGCGGGTACGGGAACTCCTCGCGCTCGTAGTAGCCGCCGATGACGGGAGCGATCTCCTTGCGCGCGAAGGTCCGCACCGAGTCGCGCAGCGCTTCGTGATCTTCGCCGAGCCGGTGGTCGATCATGTCAGTGCTCCTCGGGGTGGGAAGGGTGTGCGGTGAGCACGGCGAGCGCTTCGTCGAGCGCCACCGGTGTTCCGGGGCGGGCGGTGACCGAGGTGACGGTCCCGTCCAGCGGGGCGGTGACGGTGTGCTCCATCTTCATCGCCTCCACCACGAACAACGTCTGTCCTCTTCGGACTTCCTGGCCCGCGCTGATCTCGACCGACAGCACGGTGCCCGGCATCGGGCTGGTGATCGCGCCGCCCGATCCGGCGCCGCGCTCGGCTCGTTCGGCGAGCAGCCGGTGTTCGGTGACGGCCCAGGTGCGGCCGTCCGCGGCGAGCCAGGTGGTGTCGCCCTCGCGCGCCCGGCGGTAGCGGCGGACGCGGGAGCGGTAGGTGACGGTGAGCCGGTCGCCGTGCAGCACCGCGCTCGCCGGGCCCGCCTCGCCGTCCAGCGAGACCTCCGCGTCGGCCGCGCGACCGCGCACCCGGACCTCGGCGTCGGCGTAGCGCCACGTGCTCCAGGCGGGTTCGCCGAGCCGCCAGCCGCCGGGCACCTGCCACGGGTCGGCGACGGCGTCGTCGGGTTCGGCGGCGGCGAGGTCGGCGAGCGCCGCGGCGACCAGCACCTCCGGGTGCACCGGCTCGGCGGTGAGCTCCGCCAGGTTCCGCTCGACGAGCCCGGTGTCGAGTTCGCCCGCGCGCACCTCGGGGTGATCGAGCAGCGCGCGCAGGAACGCGACGTTCGTGGTCACGCCCAGCACCGCGGTCTCGGCAAGCGCGGCGTCGAGCCTGCGCAGCGCCGCGCCGCGATCGGGCCCCCAGGTGATGACCTTGGCCAGCATCGGGTCGTAGTCCGAACCGACGACGGTGCCCGCCGCGATGCCGGAATCGACCCGCGCACCGGTGGGTTCGTGCACCGCCAGCACCCGCCCGCCGCTGGGCAGGAAACCGCGGGCGGGGTCTTCGGCGTAGACGCGGGCCTCCGCGGCGTGGCCCTCCAGCGACAGGTCCTGCTGCGCGAACGGCAGCCGCTCGCCAGCGGCGATCCGGACCTGCCACTCGACGAGGTCGAAGCCGCGCCGGCCGCCGACGATGGTGACGAGCTCGGTCACCGGGTGCTCCACCTGCAGCCGGGTGTTCATCTCCATGAAGAAGAAGTCCTCCGGCCGGTCGGCGGAGACGATGAACTCCACGGTGCCCGCCCCGACGTAGCCGACCGAGCGCGCGACGGAGACCGCGGCTGTCCCGATGCGCTGCCGGGTCTGCTCGTCGAGCAGCGGCGACGGCGCCTCTTCGATGATCTTCTGGTGGCGCCGCTGCAGGCTGCACTCGCGTTCGCCGAGGTGCACCACGCCGCCGTGCGCGTCGGCGAGGACCTGCACCTCGATGTGCCGGGGACGGGCGACGAAGCGCTCCACGAACAACGTGTCGTCGCCGAAGGCCGCGCCCGCTTCCCGCCGGGCCGAAGCGATCTGCGCGGGCAGCTCCGCGGGGTCCGAGACGAGCCGCATGCCCTTGCCGCCGCCACCGGCGGACGGCTTCAGCAGCACCGGGAACCCCACGTCGTGCGCGGCGTCGACCAGGTCGGCGTCGGTCATGCCCGGGTCGCTGCGGCCGGGCACGACGGGCACGCCCGCTTCGGTGACGGTGGCCTTGGCGCGGATCTTGTCGCCCATCGCCTCGATCGCCGCGGCCGGTGGCCCGATGAACAGGAGCCCGGCTTCGGCGCAGGCCCGCGCGAACTCGGTGTTCTCGGACAGGAATCCGTAGCCCGGGTGCACGGCCTGCGCACCGGACCGCACCGCCGCGTCGACGACCCGCCGCACGGACAGGTAGCTCTGCGCCGCACTGCTCGGTCCGATGTGGACGGAGGTGTCGGCTTCGGCGACGTGCCGAGCGTCGCGATCGGCGTCGCTGTGCACCGCGATGGCCCGAATGCCCAGCGCACGCAGGGTGCGGATCACCCGGACCGCGATCTCCCCGCGGTTGGCCACCAGCACCGCGTCGATCCGGCCACCCTCAGCCGGCACCGCCTCGCTCTCCACCGCACTCACCTCATTCCGTTGCCGCGCACGAACAATCCCGTTCACCGAACACCTCGCACCGAGGACCAGCTTCGCGATCTCTTGATCTGTGTCTTGTCAGCGGCGGAGCCGCTGAGCAGCGACCACGCACGCAGATCGACCACCCGCGGGTTCTCAGCGGTTTCCTCGCGAGGACGGCTTTTTCCCTCGTGGCGGAGCCACTCGGCTCGAAGCCGGTTCCGCCGCCGGTGGCGAGGCGGGCCCGGTGCACTCCGCCGGGCTCTCCGTCGTGCGCGAAGTGGCGTGGCGCGAAACCGACC
>NZ_JBSFWJ010000157.1:0-3411 GCF_053592695.1 Saccharopolyspora sp. NPDC002578
ACCCAGAAGAATCCGGATCCGAATCGAACAACGAACCCAGATCCCAACCCCGATCAACCGGAAAACCCGACACCGCATCCACACCATCACGCACCGATTCCCAGAACCCCTCCGGGGAATCCGCACCGGGGAAGCGACACCCCACACCCACCACCACGATCGGATCATCCGCCGAGATCACCGATCGGGCTCGGACCGGCACGGATTCGCGACCCAGCAGGTCCTCGCGCAGCCGCTCCGCGAGCGCCGCCGGAGTGGGGTGGTCGAACACCAGGGTCGCGGGGAGCCGGACGCCGGTGGCCGCCACGAGCCGATTGCGCAACTCCACCGCGGTGAGCGAATCGAAGCCGATCTCCTTGAAGGCGCGGGCCCCGTCGACGCCTTCGGCCGTCGGGTGGCCCAGAACCGCTGCCGACTCGGTGCGCACCAGTTCCAGCAGCACGCGCTGCCGCTCGGGATCCGGCAGCGCCACCAACCGGTCACCGAGGGAATCGCCCGCGTCGTCGCGCGCCGCCGCGGGTCGCGGCACGCGCACCAAGCCGCGCAGCAGCGCGGGCAGCTCACCGGCCCGGCGCCGCAGCGCCGCCAGGTCCAGGTGCGCGGCCACCACCACCGGCTCCGCCGACCGCACCCCCGCGTCGAACAGCGCCAATCCCTCGTCGACCGTCAGCGGGCGCACCCCGGCGGCGGCCATCCGGCTGCGGTCGGTCCCGGTCAACCGCCCGGTGAGGGCGGTGTCCTGCTCCCACAGTCCCCACGCCAACGACACCGCAGGCACACCTTCGGCGCGGCGGCGTCGGGCCAGCGCGTCGAGCGCCGCGTTCGCCGCCGCGTAGTTCCCCTGCCCCGGCGTACCGAAAATCCCCGCGCCGGAGGAGAACAGCACGAACGCGGTGATCTCCAGCGGGCGGGTGAGCTCGTCGAGCAGCATCGCCGCGTCGACCTTCGGCCGGAACACCGCCTCGATCCGGTCCTCGTCCAGTGCCGCGAGCACCCCGTCGTCGAGCACTCCGGCCGCGTGCACCACGCCGGTCAGCGGCCGGTCGCCGGGAATCGCGTCCAGCAGCACCAGCAGCTCCTGGCGATCGGCCACGTCGCAGGCTGCGATGGTCACCTGGGCTCCCGAACGGGTCAGCTCCGCGTGCAGCGCGTCCGCGCCGGGCGCCGCGGGACCCCGGCGGCTCACCAGCAACAGGTGGCGGACGCCGTGCTCCGAGACCAGGTGCCGGGCCAGCGCGGCACCGAGCGAGCCGGTTCCGCCCGTGATGAGCACCGTGCCCTCCGCGCTGAAAGGCTCACCGTCCGACCCGGCAGGCATTCGGGCCAGCCTCGGCGCCGACACGGCGCCGGACCGCACCCGGAGCTGCGGTTCCCCCGCGTCCCACACCGCGGGCGGCTCCACCTCGTCCGAGTCGACCAGCACGATCCGGTCCGGGTACTCGGCTTGCGCCGAGCGGGCGAGTCCGCAGGCAGCCGCGGCCGCCAGGTCGCCGTCCTCGGCGCGGCGGGTCACCAGCACCAGCCGGGAGGCCTCCAGCGCGGGTTCGGCGAGGAAGGCCTGGAGCACTTCCAGCACCCGGGCCGTCGATTCGCGCACCACTGCCGCGTCGACCGGTTCCGCACCGCTGATGTCGACCAGTACGGCGGCCGGCGCCGCAGCCCCGGAGAGCACCGATGCGGCGAGAGCGCGAACGTCCTCGACGCCCGCCAGCCACGGCGCTCCGGCCGTCGGCGGTGTCACCGGAACCGGCACCCAGTCGAGCCGGTACAGCGCGGCACCGCGCCGGTCGGCGCCGCCCAGAGCACCGGTGTCGATCGGCCGGAACACCAGGGAGTCCAACGAGGCAACCGGTGCTCCGGTGGCGTCCGCGAGTTCCAAGGACACCGATCCGTCACCGGTGCTCGCCCGAACCCGCAGCCGCGTGGCGCCCGAGGCGTGCAACGTGAACCGGTTCCAGGCGAACGGCAGCAGCACCGGTCCGTCGGCCGCTGAGCGCTCCCGCGCGACGATCGCGGTGGCGTGCAGCGCGGCGTCCAGCAGCGCCGGGTGCAACCCGAACCCGGCGGCGGCCCGGTGCTCTTCCGCGGGGAGCGCGACCTCGGCGAAGACCTCGCCGTCCCGCATCCATGCCGCCTGCAACCCGCGGAACACCGGCCCGTAGTCGTACCCGCGTTCTTCCTGGGACCGGTAGAAGTCCACCAGGTCCACGGGATCCGCTCCGGGCGGTGGCCACGGACCGGGGTCCGGGTCCGGCGGCGCATCGGCGAGCTGGGCCAAGAAGCCGGTGGCGTGCCGGGTCCACGCCGAGTCCCGCTCGTCGGGACGGGAATGCACGGTGACCGGCCGCCGTCCGGCTCCGTCCGCGCCGCTCACGGTGACCTGCACGCGGACCGCGTCCTGCGCGGGCACCACCAACGGCTGCTCCACGACCAGTTCGTCCACGATCTCGCAGCCCACCTCGTCACCGGCCCGAACCGCCAGCTCCACCACGGCCGTGCCGGGCAGCAGCACCGTCCCCGAGACCGAGTGATCGGCCAGCCAGGGGTGCGCGGCCAGGGACAACCGGCCGGTGAACACCGCGTCGCCGCCTTCGGCCAGCCCGAGGACCGCGCCGAGCAGCGGGTGATCGGCCTGGTCCACCCCGGCGGTCGTCACATCGCCCGCCCGGTCCGGTTCCTCCGGCCAGTACCGGGTGCGCTGGAAGGCGTAAGTCGGCAGATCGATGCGGCGGGCCGAGCCGTCGACGAACAACGTCGCGAAGTCCACCGGTGCTCCGTGCGCGTACGCCTCCCCCATGGACAGCACCATCCGGTCGAGGCCGCCGTCGTCGCGGCGCAACGATCCGACCGCCACGCAGTCCCGTCCCACGGCCGCCGCGCTGTCCTGCACGTTCATCGTCAGAACCGGATGGGGGCTGACTTCCACGAACAGCTCGAAGCCGTGCTCGGCGAGCGCCCGGACGCCCGCGTCGAAGCCCACCTGGTGGCGGAGGTTGCGGTACCAGTACTCGCCGTCCAACGAGGCGTCCCGCACCCAATCTCCATCCACAGTGGAATAGAACGGAATGTCCGGCGTGCGGGGACGAATCCCGGACAGCTCGTCCCGCAACCGGTCCCGGATCAGTTCGACCTGCGCCGAGTGCGAGGCGTAGTCCACCGGAATGCGACGCGCACGCACCCCGGCGTCCTCGCACTCCGCCAGAAGTTCCTCCAACGCCTCCGGCTCACCCGAGACCACCGTGGCGGACGGACCGTTGACCGCGGCCACACCCAACCGATCACCCCAACGCGCCGCACGGGCGAGCGCCTCCCCCTCCGGCTCCGCGATGGAGATCATCCCCCCCGAACCCGCCAAACACTCCCCCACCAAACGACTCCGCACCACCACCACCCGCGCACCATCCACCAACG
>NZ_JBSFWJ010000158.1:0-3410 GCF_053592695.1 Saccharopolyspora sp. NPDC002578
CGCTGCGGGATCTTTTTCCCGAGTGGCTCCGCCACGAGGGAAAAAGCTGTCCTCGCGAGAAGACGACTGAGAACCCGCGGGTGGTCTTCTTGCTCAGGCTGGTCACTGCTCAGCGGCTTCGCCGCTGACAGGACAACTGCCAGGAACGCCGCTCACGTGCGAAGGCAAGATCAAAGAAAGGCAGTTCTCGCCACCCGCCGCACCAAACATCGAACGGTCGCGGGAATCCGGTCAGCGGGCGGCTTGTTGCCACCATTCGAGTACGTCACCGGCGACCGCCGGGCCTGCCACCAGCAGGCCACCCATCGGCAGGGTCGCCGGTTCGCCGCGGCGGTCGAGCACGGCGGCGCCGGATTCGACGGCGAGCGCCAACGCGCCCGCGACGTCCCACTCCTCGTAGGAGTCCAGCACCGCCGCCGTCGCGTGGCCCAGCGCGACCTGCGCGATCGCCAACGCCGGGGAACCCAGCAGCCGCACGCCCACCTGGGCTTTCGTCGCGTTGCTGATGAACCGGTCCATCCCCGGCCACGTCCCGCCGCGGGTGAGTTCGGTGCACACGATGCCGGCGCGGGTCTCCTGCTGATCGGCGAGCCGCACCGGGGTGCCGTTGGCGCGCATGCCCCGGCCGCGCGCCGCCGCGTAGATCTGCGACCGGTACGGGTCGGCCACCACGCCCACCACCGGCCCGTGCTCGTCGAGCATCGCGAGGCTGTAGGCGCACCACGGCATCCCGGCCACGTAGTTCGCGGTCCCGTCCACCGGGTCCACCGACCAGCGGTACCGGGCCGAACCGGAGCGGGCGGTGAGCTGGTCGGCGACCGACGTGGACCATTCCGGGTCCGAGTCGAACTCTTCGCCGAACACCGGGACGCCGGGGAATTCGTCGCCCAGCACGCGGCGCGTGTGCCGTTCCAATGTGCGGCCCGTGTCCGTGACCCAGTCGAACGGCGACTCCGACGCCGCGGGCCTCGCCCCCCGCCCCGCCGTCGCGGTGATAACGTCGGCGGCGTCGTTCGCGAGCCGCCCCGCCACTTCCAGCGCACGGGAGATCAGTCCGGGCTCGATGTCGTGGGAAGGCTGCGAAGGCAAGACCGTCATGCCGCTCCAGTGTCGTGACCCCCGGTGTATGCGAAGCCACACCGAGGTGGACGCGGAAAGAGGACCTGCCGACCTTTGCCCTCGCCGATCCGCGCCGCGAGCGGGACGGGGCGGGGCAGTTGGCCGGTATTTACGTTCGTGTTCCGAGCGGTGTCACGCGGGGGACGTCTGGGCGCCGAGGTCGGGCGGGACCGTGTCGTCGTGCGCATCGCCATCGTGTCGGAGAGTTTCCTACCGCAGGTAAACGGGGTCACGAACTCCGTGCTGCGGGTGATCGAGCACGTGCGTCGCCGGGGTGATGAGGCTCTGGTGATCGCTCCGGGTGCCGGGCCGGAGGAGTACGAGGGCACTCCGGTGATCCGGTTGCCCGCGGTGGACCTCCCGGTGGTGTCGTCGCTGCCGATCGGGTTCCCGACCCGGCGGTTGCTGCAGGGGCTGCAGGACTTCGGGCCGGACGTCGTGCACTTGGCTTCGCCGTTCGTGGTGGGCGCTCGGGGGCTCGCGGCGGCGCGGAAGCTGGGCGTGCCGACGGTCGCCGTGTACCAGACCGACGTCGCCGGGTTCGCCGAGTCGTACGGGCTGGGCCTGACGGCGCGCGCCGCGTGGCGCTGGACGCGGCGGCTGCACTGCGGGGCGGACCGCACGCTCGCGCCGTCGACCTGGGCGGCGGAGGCGTTGCGGCAGCACGGCGTGCCCCGGGTGCACCGGTGGGGCCGCGGCGTGGACACGGCCCGGTTCCACCCGGCGAAGCGCGACGAGTCGTTGCGCGCCGAGCTCGCTCCCGGCGGGGAGCTGCTGGTCGGCTACGTCGGCAGGCTCGCCCCGGAGAAGCACATCGAGCGGCTCGCCGCGCTCAACGACGTGCCGGGGGTGCGGGTCGTGGTCGTCGGCGACGGGCCGCAGCGGGAGGCGCTGGCCGCGGAGCTGCCCGGAGCCGCTTTCCTGGGGCTGCGCACGGGTGACGAGCTGGCGCGGATCTACGCGAGCCTCGACGTGTTCGTGCACACCGGCCCGTACGAGACGTTCTGCCAGTCGGTGCAGGAGGCGATGGCCGCCGGGATCCCCGCGATCGCGCCGGACGCGGGCGGCCCCCGCGACCTCGTGCTGCCGGGGCGGACCGGCTACCTGCTGCCGCCGCACGACGAGGCCGCGTACGCCGAGCGGTTGCGCGCGGCCGTCGGCGCGCTGCGCGATCCGGCGTTGCGGGCGCGCTTCGGCGCCGCCGCGCGGGAGTCCGTCGCGCAGCGCACCTGGCCCGCGTTGTGCGAGCAGCTGATCGGCCACTACGGGGAGGTCATCGGGCGGCCCCGGGCCGACCGGTTGGCCGCGTGAGCGCGCGCTGCACGTAGGCTGCACGGGTGTCTCGTGCCGGTTTGGACAAGGATCCGCAAGCGGTCGCCGCGATGTTCGACGGCGTCGCGAAGCGCTACGACCTGACGAACACGGTGATGTCGTTCGGCCAGGACCGGCGGTGGCGGCAGATCACCCGGCAGGCGCTCGACCCGAAGCCGACGGAGCGGGTCCTGGACCTGGCCGCGGGCAGCGGGGTGTCGACCGCGGAGCTCGCGCGTTCCGGCGCGTGGTGCGTGGCCGCGGACTTCTCGCTCGGGATGTTGTCGGTGGGGCGGGACCGCGGGCTGCCGATGGTGGCCGCCGACGCGCTGCACCTGCCGTTCGCGGACGCCTCGTTCGACGCGGCGACGATCTCGTTCGGCCTGCGCAACGTGGTGGACACCGTGGCGGGGCTGCGGGAGATGGCGCGTGTCGTGCGCCCCGGCGGCCGGCTCGTGGTGTGCGAGTTCTCCACGCCCACCTGGGAACCGTTCCGCACGGTCTACATGAACTACGTGATGCGGGCGCTCCCGCCCATCGCGCGCGCCGTGTCGTCCAACCCCGACGCGTACGTCTACCTGGCAGAGTCCATCCGGTCCTGGCCGGACCAGCAGGCGCTGTCGACGAAGATCGCCGAAGCGGGCTGGTCCAAGGTCGCCTGGCGAGACCTCATGGGCGGAGCCGTAGCAGTCCACCGAGGCTTCAAACCCGAATAAGGCCACCCCGGCAAACCCGAGGCGGACGGGCAACCCCACACCAACCTCGCGGCCAAAGCCCGTGCCTTTGCGGCGAAGCCGTGCTCTGGGCGGCGAAGCCACGCCTGCCTTGCGGCCGAAGGCCGTGCCTGTATGTGCGAAGCACATAGCCCACGTCCAAAAGGTGACAACCCGCGGGTTCTCAGCTTCCTTCTCGCGAGGACAGCTTTTTCCCTCGTGGCGGAGCCACTTGGGAAAAAGATCCCGCAGCGAGAAGGAAGCTGA
>NZ_JBSFWJ010000159.1:0-3260 GCF_053592695.1 Saccharopolyspora sp. NPDC002578
TGCTTCCTCGCGAGGACAGCTTTTTCCCTCGTGGCGGAGCCACTCGGGAAAAAGATCCCGCAGCGAGGAAGCAGCTGAGGTTCCGCCACCCGACCACACGCCCAAACCGACCGGGCGGACAAGAGAGGGGCTAGCGTGACATACCGGCTAGTCGGTACGGTCCGATGCATGGTGTCCAGCGACCCCTCGATCAAAGCGGTGATCTTCGACTACGGCGGGGTGCTCACCACGCAGGGCCGGGTCGCGATCAACGCGTGGACCCGCGCCGAGCGCATCGACCCGGAGACGTTCTCCGCCGCGCTGAAGGAATGGCTGTCCCGCAAGGCCCCGGCGGGCACGCCGATCCACCGCCTGGAGACGGGCGAGATCTCCGGCGCCGAGTTCGACCGGCTGCTCGCGGCACGGCTGCGCACCGTCGACGGCGAACCGGTCGAGCCGGACGGCCTGATGGCGCGGATGTTCGCCCACATGCGGCCGGACGACGCGATGCACCGGCTGGTCGCCGACCTGCGCGACGCGGGGCTGCGCACGGCGCTGCTGTCGAACAGCTGGGGCAACAACTACCCGTGGGAGACCTTGGACGGGCTGTTCGAGCTGTCCGTCATCTCCAGCGAGGTGGGCTTGCGCAAACCGGACCCGCGGATCTACGAGCTCACCCTGGACCGGCTCGGCCTGCGCCCGCAGGAGGCCGTGTTCGTCGACGACGGCGCGCCGAACATCGAGGCCGCCGAGAAGCTGGGCCTGCGCGGTGTGCTGCACACCGACGCCGCCAAGACCCGCGCCGAACTCAGCGGACTGCTGCCACGGCTGGGACCCGACATCGCGGAGGAGACCGAATGAGCGACGACCTGCCCGGACTCGACCTCACCCGGTTGCGCGAGCACCTGGACGCCGAACTGCCCGGACTCGTCTCCGGTCCGCTGACGGGGCAGCTCGTGCAGGGCGGGCGGTCGAACCTCACCTACATCGTCGGTGACGGCGCGCGGCAGTGGGTGGTGCGCCGGCCCCCGCTGGGCCACGTGCTGGCCACCGCGCACGACATGGGCCGCGAGCACCGGGTGATGTCGGCGCTGGCGGGCACCTCGGTGCCGGTGCCGCGCACGCACCTGATGTGCCAGGACGACGGTGTGCTGGGCGCCCCGTTCTACGTGATGGAGTACGTGCCGGGCACCGTGTACCGCTCCCCCGAGCTCACCGCGAGCCTCACCGTCGAGCAGCGCCGGGACCTGTCGCTGCGGCTGATCGACGTGCTCGCCGACCTGCACACGCTCGACCCGGAGCAGGTCGGGCTGGGTGACTTCGGCCGCCCGGACGGGTTCCTGGAACGGCAGGTGCGCCGCTGGAGCAAGCAGCTCGCCGCGTCCCGCAGCCGCGAGCTCGCCGACATCGACCGGCTCGCCGAACTGCTCGGTGCCCGAGTGCCGACGACGCGGCGCAGCGGCATCGTGCACGGCGACTACCGGCTGGACAACGTGCTGGTCGGCGACTCGCTGGAGATCAGCGCGGTGCTGGACTGGGAGATGGCCACCCTCGGCGATCCGCTCACCGACGTCGGGTTGCTGGCGGTGTACTGGGAAGGGCTCGACGGCATCGAGAACAACCCCATCGCCAAGGGCATCGGACCGGAGTACGAGTTCCCGCCGGTGCGCGAGCTGTGGCAGCGCTACGCCGAGCGCAGCGGCATCGACCTGTCCGATGTGGAGTGGTACCGGGCGTTCGGCTTCTTCAAGCTCGCGGTGATCAGCGAAGGCATCCACTACCGCTACGCCCACGGCCAGACCGTCGGCGACGGCTTCGAGCACATCGGGGCGCTGGTCCCGCACCTGGTCTCCCAGGGCCTGTCCGCACTCGACGAGGAGGCATGACATGGAGTTCGGCTACGACGCCCGCACCGAGGAGTTCCGCGGCAGGCTCGCGGAATTCATGGACGAGCACATCTACCCGGCGGAACCGGTGCTGCACGAGCAGCTCGACGCCGCCGCGGACCCGTGGGCGCACGCGCCGATCATCGAAGAGCTCAAGGCGAAGGCCAAGGACGCGGGCCTGTGGAACCTGTTCCTGCCCGGTGAGCACGGCGCGGGGCTGACGAACCTCCAGTACGCGCCGCTCGCGGAGATCATGGGACGCAGCCCGCACCTCGCGCCGGAGGTGTTCAACTGCTCCGCGCCGGACACCGGCAACATGGAGGTGCTGACCGAGTTCGGCACCGCGCAGCAGCGGGAGCAGTGGCTGGATCCGCTGCTGGCCGGGGAGATCCGGTCCGCGTTCTGCATGACCGAACCCGAGGTCGCGTCCTCCGACGCCACCAACATCGGCACCCGCATCGAGCGCGACGGCGACTCCTACGTCATCAACGGCCGCAAGTGGTGGTCGTCCGGGGCGATGAGCCCGCGCTGCAAGATCCTCATCGTGATGGGCAAGTCCGACCCGGACGCGCAGCGGCACCGCCAGCAGAGCCAGATCCTGGTTCCCGTCGACACGCCCGGTGTCCGGATCAAGCGCGGCATGCACGTGTTCGGCTACCACGACGGCGACCACGGCGGGCACGCCGAGATCGTGTTCGACAACGTGCGGGTCCCGGCCGAGAACATCATCTCCGGGGAAGGCGAAGGCTTCGCCATCGCGCAGGCCCGGCTCGGCCCGGGGCGCATCCACCACTGCATGCGCGCCATCGGCATGGCCGAACGCGCCTTGGAACTCATGTGCCGCCGCACCCTGCGGCGCACCGCCTTCGGCGGCCCCATCGCCGACCAGGGCGTGGTGCAGCAGTGGATCGCCGACGCGCGCATCAGCATCGAGACGAACCGGCTGCTCACGCTGAAGACGGCGTGGCTGATGGACACCGTCGGCAACAAGGGCGCGCACACCGAGATCCAGTCGATCAAGGTGTCGGTGCCGGAGATGGTGACCCGCATCGTGGACCGCGCCATCCAGGCGCACGGCGCGGCCGGCGTCAGCCAGGACACGCCGCTGGCCTCGCTGTACGCGCACGCCCGCACCCTGCACATCGTGGACGGACCCGACGAAGTGCACCGCAGATCCCTAGCCCGCCGCGAACTCAAGCAGTACCGCTGAAGGATCTTCACCGTGACCTGCGTAGCGGGTCGCTCAGCGGAACCTCAGTCGTCTTCTCGCTGCGGGATCTTTTTCCCAAGTGGCTCCGCCACGAGGGAAAAAGCTGTCCTCGAACCGCATTCGGGGTGGATGATCGCCGCCGCCGAGACCGGCGCACCCGCGGACTGGGACCTGGTCGGCGTCGC
>NZ_JBSFWJ010000160.1:0-3180 GCF_053592695.1 Saccharopolyspora sp. NPDC002578
CAGTCGGTCTCTCGCTGCGGGATCTTTTTCCCAAGTGGCTCCGCCACGAGGGAAAAAGCTGTCCTCGCGAGAGACCGACTGAGAACCCGCCGGTGGTCGGCTTCCTGACGTGGGCTATTCGCTTCGCGAATACAGGCACGGCCTCCGGCCGCAACGCAGACTTCGCTTCGCTCGCCCAAGGCACGGCTTCGCCGCTAGGCACGGCCTACGGCCGCGAGGCAGGCGTGGCTTCGCCCGTCCAGAGCACGGCTCAGGTGGGGCTTCGTCCGCTCCAGCCGCACGGCTCGCTCGACACGGCCTTTGGCCCGGGGTCTCCCGTGCTGGCTACTGCCTCGGGGGGTGGGGTGGGGGGTTCTGGCGGTTCGGAGGTTGTTGCGGGGGGCGGCGCGAGGTGGGCTGGCCCGGTTGCTGGGGTGCCTGGTTGGGGTTCGGTTGAGGTGGGCGGTGTCCCGGGGCGGGGCGGGGCTGTTGCTGCTGCGGGGACTGCCGGGGGGTGGGCTGGCGCCGCTGGTCGGGCTGGGGGGCGAGGTCCGGGCGGGAGGACTCCGCGCGAGCCGCCTGCGGGCGCTCGGGCTGGGGCTGGGCGCTCTGCGGCTCGACGGGGCGCTGCGGGCGGGAACCGGGGCGGCGAACGCTCTGCGTCAGCTCGTGGATCTTCACCCGCGCCGTCTGGAACGCCTCCTGCGACCCCACCGCCGAACGACGGGCCGCCTTCAACTCCTCGATCAGCTGCTCCCGACGCGCTCGCCGCACCGCGCTCGTCGTGCGCCCCTCCGCGGCCCGGTGCTGCAGGAACGCCAGCTCCGTCACCGCGATCTGGTAGTCCCGCACGGCCTTCGCCGGCTCCGGCCCCGCGCTCTGGCGCACCTTGCGCAACCAGCCCTGGCGGCCCGCCAGCGACGCCAGCATCTCCACCTCGCTGCGCGGGATCAGCCCGGCGCGCTGCAGCACCGGGAGCTGGTCGGCGACGATGCGCTGCTCGCGCTTGCGCTGCCAGACCACCAGCCAGCCGGTGCCCGCGAAGATCGGCAGCATGATCAGGAAGTACACGTTGAGGAAGCCCGTGCCGCCCAGCAGCGTCGACGCGTTCCACGCGGCGTGCAGCACCACGGCCAGCACGAACCCCGCCGCCGGCCACAGCAGGCGCTTCGTCGTGTCCGTCGTCCGCGAAGCCAGCCCGATCCCGATGCCGACCATCGAAGTGAACAGCGGATGCGAGAACGGCGCCAAGATCCCGCGCAGGATGAACACCGCGACGACCCCGCCGGTGGCGCTGCCCCAGCCGCCCTCCGAGAAGGCCTTGCCGAAGTACAGGATGTTCTCGGTGAACGCGAAACCCGCCGCCGTCAAGCCCGCGTAGACGATGCCGTCGACGAGGCCGTTGAACTCCGACCGCCGCCAGAACCACAGCGACACCACGAACAGCGCCTTCGCGGCCTCCTCCACCAGCGGCGCCATCACGGCCCGCTCGAAGAAGACGTGCTCGCTGGGCCCGAACAGCAACTCGCCCAACCCGATCACCGACCCGTTGAGCAGCAGCGAACAGCCGGTCGCCCCGCCCGCGCCCCACAAGAACGCGCCGAGCATCAACATCGGCGGCTCCGGTTCCCAACGGTCGATCCACACGATCGCGGCGAACACCACGCCGACCGGGATCAGCGCCGCCAGCGCGCCCACCAGCGCGGGCAGCACCCCCACCCTGGAGGTCGCGACACCCACCATGACCAGGCCGATGACGCCGAGCAGCAGCAGCCCGGCCACCGGCCAGCCGACCGCGGAGTGCTTGCGGGTCTGCAACCTGCGCGCGCCGGAGAGGTCGGGCACAGGACCGGGGAGATCAGGTGTGGACACGCCCGAAACCCTAGAACGCGACACTTCGCCCCCACACCGCCTGGGGCAGGATCCGCTCCCCGCGGCTCAGCCGCGGCGGCGGCGACGGCGCTTCGACTCGGGCGGCGCCCCGGAATCGCCGTAGGCGGCGAGCAGGTCCACGACCGACGTGCCCTCGGTGTGCGCGCCCGCCTCGACCTGCCGGGTCGGGGTGCGGCGCTCCGAATCGTCGGACGCCTCCGGCTCGGGCCGCTGCGGGGCGGCCTGCTGAGCGGGCTGCGGCGCCGCGGAATCCGGCACCGCCGGCGGCCGGGCGACCTGGGGCTGCTCCGGGCGAGGCTGCTCCGGCGGCGGAGGCCCGGCAGGCGCCGGGTGCGCCACGGGGGCCGCCTGCTCCGGCTGGACCGGACGCAATCTGTCCGAAGTGGACTCCGGCCACGCGCCCTGCGTCCCCGACTGCGCCGGGCGCTGCTTGCGCGCCTCGGCCGCCTGCCGCGGAGCGGGCCTTCCCTGCTGCGGCCGGGACTTGCGCGGTTTCGACGGGCGCGGCGGCTGCTCCACCGGAGCCCGGTGCGGCGGCTGCTCGTGCGGCTCCGGATGCTCGACCTGCCCCTGGTAACCGGCCGGCAACTGCCTGCCACGCCCCTCCGGGTGCTGGATGATCCGCGGCTGCGCGCCCGTGTCACCGGAGGCGAACCGCGGCTGCTCACCCGTCGCGGGACGCTCCGGCAACGAACGCACCCGAGTGGACTCCGCCCGCAGCGCGACGCGCTCGAACAGCACATCCCCGCCGAGCATCTTCTCCAAGTTCTCCCGCAGCGCCCGCAATTCCGCCTTCAACGCCTGGATCTCGGCGTCCGACTCCGCCGCGGCCGTGCGACGCGCCTCCGCCTCCGCCGTCGCCTCGAACTCGCGGCGAGCGGCGATCTCCCGCTCCAACTCGATCTCGTAGACCCGCTGGCGCTCCGCCTCCCGCTCAGCGGCCTCCGACGCCTTCCCCCGCAACTTCGCGACGCCGAACGCGCCCAGCAACGCGGCCCACAACGCGGCCACCAGCCCCAGCTTGAGCACGCGGGAATCGTTGCTCAGCACCAGGATCGCGGTCGCGGCGGCGGCGAGGACCAAGGCGCCGACCCACAACACCGACGGACGCTGGTCAGCGGCTGCGGAACGGCCGGGGGCAGGCATGCCCCCACGGTACCCGGCCTTTACCGGATCGAGATCCGCAGGATGGTTGGGGTCGTTTTGCTTGGGGGGTCGGGTGGCGGAACCTCAGTGCCTTCCTCGCTGCGGGATCTTTTTCCCTAGTGGCTCCGCCACGAGGGAAAAAGCTGTCCTCGCGAGGAAGGC
>NZ_JBSFWJ010000161.1:0-3058 GCF_053592695.1 Saccharopolyspora sp. NPDC002578
TCCGGCTTGTATTTTTTTTCCCCGGGGGGCGTCCCCACTCAAGAAAAAGATCCCGCAGCGAGAGACCGACTGAGGTTCCGCCACCCGACCACCAAAGCAGACCGAGGCGGACGAACCACTACGGCTTCTGCGGTACGAGGGCTTCTCCGTGGTAGCGGCAGTTCGGGGCCCACAGCAGGTACGACGGCATGCCGCCGTCGCGGGCGGCGTCGATCTGGGCACCGACCTCCGCGGGTCCGTAGCTGGCGCCGAGGCTGAAGTCCTGCAGCCACGGAATGATCTGCACGTCGGTCCCGGCGACGGCCTGGGCGAACTTGTCCAGGGACCGCCGCACGATGTCGTAGGGCGCGGTGTTCGGATCGGCCACGCCGAATTCGCCCGGCCCCCAGTGCGAGGGGTAGACCATCGGCGCGATGTAATCCACGTACTTCGCCATCTGCGGGATGTCCTGCGCGATCTGCGTGGGCCGGTCCACCGCGATGCCGAACACCGAAGCTCCCAGCAGCGCGCCCTGGGAGCGCACCGCGGTCTGCGATTCGCGCAGGAAGTTCGCGATGCCCGTCTCCGGCGTGGTGGTGAGCCCGGGGAAGCGCATCTTCTCGATGCCGCCGTCGGGCCTGCGCACGTAGTCGTAGAGGATGTCGTCGAAGCCCAGCGAGGCGGCTTCGGCGGCGATGTCGATGTTGTACTTCTGCACCGCCGGGTCGGCGAAGTTCGTGAACGCGAAGTCGCCGTACCCGCTGCTCCACGGTTGTCCGCCGGAGGTCTGCACGACCCGTTCCGGGTGCCCTTCGCGCCAGGACGCCTCGCCCAGCACCGGGTCCTTGAACGCCACGAGGCGGCCGACCACCCGCACGCCCATGCCGTGCAGCTGGTCGATGGCTTCGCGGGCGTCGTAGTAGTTCTTCACCGCCCCGATCCGGTTCGCCTCGGGCACCGCCGAGCCGTAGGGGATTTCGCCGCTCTCGTCCTTGATGTCGAGTTCGACGGTGTCGATCCGGCCTTGCCTGGCCATCTCCAGCACCGGTTCGCGCAGTGTGTCGCTGGTCCAGGCGAGCCCGGTCATGTGCACGGCGCGCATGCCCGGGTGCTTGATGTGCACGGTCATCGTGCGCTCGGCGCGATTGCCCGCGAGGTCGGTGGCCACGACCTGCACTTCGCGTTCCGGCTTGTCCACGACCGCGGAGAACGCGCCGTCCGGGCCCGGCTTGACCGCTTTGCCCGCCACGGTCACTTCGTCGGCACCGGTGGCCTTGCCGTGCACGGTCACCGGTTCACCGAGCTCGTTCGGCCGCAGCGAGTCCTCGACCTGGAGCTCCGGCGCCGCGCTGTCCACTGTGAACTCTTGCGTGGTGCTGGAGGAACCGAGCCAGGACACCGCTCGTGGAGTGACGACCTCCAGCACGTGGGTGCCGTCGGACGTCGACGGAGCGTGCACGGCGAGCGCGCCGCCTTGCTCCGATGTGGGAACGGGACGTCCGTCGAGCAGGATCTGCGTCGATGCAGTGGTTTCGGAGCGGATCTGAATGGATCCATCCGAGGTCGCCTCGGAACGCACCGGGTGCGACGGCAATCCGTCGACTCGAACGTCCTCTGTGGACAACATGCGGAGCACGAAGTACCCCGCGATCAGCAGCACGATGGTGGCCACGGCCACGACGGCCCACTGCGGGACACCGCCGAACCCGTTGCCACGGCTGGTCTTCGTGGTTCCTGATGGCCCTTCGGGCGCAGGATCGGTCACAGCTTTCGCCTCCCCGACGTCGGCGAATCCGGACAACTAATCACGTTACGTTGCCGGTCGAATGTTCGCGCCACCCTTCCAGGTAATAACCAACAGATCAACAAGTCACTTGGAGTATCCACATCGGGCACTGACTCCACTAACGTGCGAACCGATGTTGAGCGTGATCGAGCGCACCTGCGCCGTGACGGCGGTGGCGCTGCTCGCCCTGTCCGGCGCCGCATGTAGCGCACAAGCCCCCGCCCCAGAAGCTCCCGACGTCGCCGCGGCACCACCGCCGCCACCCCCGCCGCCGCCACCGCCCGCTCCGGAATCGGTTCACGCCAACGAACTCGGCGACGTCCCGGTGCTCATGTACCACCGGATCACCACCGACCCGAGCAGCGTCTACGACCGCACACCGCAGGACTTCCGCGCCGAACTGGAACGGCTCCACGCCGAGGGCTACACGCCGATCACCGCCAGCGAATTCGCCGACGGCCGCATCGACATCCCGGCGGGCAGGCACCCCGTCGTACTCACCTTCGACGACGGCTCCACCGGTCAGTTCACAGTGGACGAAACCGGGCAACCCGCACCGGACACCGCGGTGCGCATCATGCTCGACACCGCCGCCGCGCACCCGGAGTTCCGCGCCACCGCGACCTTCTTCGTCTTCAACCCGCCCTTCGAAGACCCCGGCGGCCGCGTCACGCTGCCCTGGCTGCACGAGCACGGCTTCGAAGTCGGCAACCACACGCTCGACCACCCCAACCTCGGCCAAGTCGGCTCCGCCGAAGCGCAGCAGGAGATCGCCTCCATGCAGCGGGTCATCAACGAGGCGCTGCCCGACGTGCCGGTGCGCTCGCTGGCGCTACCGCTGGGCATGCACCCCGACGACGAAGCGCTCGCCGCCGACGGCAGCGCCGACGGGATCACCTACCACCACGACAGCGTGTTCCTCGTCGGCTCCAACCCGGCCCCGTCCCCGTTCGACGCGGACTTCGACCGCGAGAACATCCCGCGCATCCGCTCGCAGGCCGCCACCGGCGAAGAAGCCGAATACGGATCCACCCAGTGGCTCGACAAACTCGCCGCCGACCCGGAATCCCGCTACACGTCCGACGGTGACCCGGACCGCGTCTCCGCGCCGCGCTCCACCGACCCCGAGCCCGCCCCCGGCGTTCCTGGTCTCTACTTGTACTGACTCCACGGCTCGGTTTGCTTTGGTGGTCGGGTGGCGGGTTCTCAGCTGTCTTCTCGCTGCGGGATCTTTTTCCCAAGTGGCTCCGCCACGAGGGAAAAAGCTGTCCTCGCGAGAAGACAGCTGAGAAC
>NZ_JBSFWJ010000162.1:0-2657 GCF_053592695.1 Saccharopolyspora sp. NPDC002578
TCATTTGGCGTAACCTCAGCGTTCTTCTCGCTGCGGGATCTTTTTCCCGAGTGGCTCCGCCACGAGGGAAAAAGCTCTCCTCGCGAGAAGAACGCTGAGAACCCGCGGCGGTGCCGGTTGCTTTGGTGGTCACTGCTCAGCGGCTCCGCCGCTGACAGGATGGGGAATACGCGTCAGGAGAACGTGCGTGCTCTTCCCGTTCTGGGCGGGGTTTTTGTGGTGTGGATGGCTTTTCGCGCAGCGTGAGGCCCCGTGCGGACGTGTCCGCACGGGGCCGGTGCGCGGGGGTCAGCCGACTCGGGCGCGGACCCAGTCGTGGAACTCCTCGATGTGGTGCTCGCTGGGGACCAGCACGCCGCCGCTCTTGTAGGACCGGGAGTCCATCGCCAGCTGGCAGCGCTCGCAGGCGTCGAAGTCCTGCTTGTTGACCCGGTGGAACAGCTCCACCGAGCGCTCGATGTCGACGCCGGAGTCCACGACCTCCGGCAGGTACAGCCAGTCGCACCGCACGATGGTCCGGTCCACGGCGATCGGGAACATGCGGTGGAATACCACGTGGTCGGGCACCAGGTTGATGAAGACCTGCGGGCGGACCGTGATGGCGTAGTAGCGGCGGTCCTGCTCCTCGTTGACGCCGGGGAGCCGCTCGACGCCCTCCGAGCCGTCGACGGTGAACCCCTGGATGTTCTCGCCGAATTCCGCGCCGTGGCCCACGAAGTACTGCGCGGCGAGGCCGTCGGCGAACTCCGGCAGCACCTCGGTCAGCTCCGGGTGGATCGTCGCGCAGTGGTAGCACTCCATGAAGTTCTCGACGATCTGCTTCCAGTTCGCCTTCACGTCGTACTCGATGCGCCTGCCGAGCTTGAGGTCGGCGACCTGGTAGCCGACGATCGCGTCCGGCGTGCCCAGGCGGTTGGTGACGTCGTTGATGACGGTGTCCTCGAACGACGGCGGGTCCTCGGCCAGGCACAACCACACGTAGCCGAGCCACTCGCGGACGTGCACCCGGTGCAGCCCGTACTCTGCGCGGTCGATGTCGGGCATCGCGGTGAGGTTCGGCGCGGCGATCAGCTTGCCGTCCAAGGCGTACGTCCAGGCGTGGTACGGACATTGGAACGACCGCCGCACCTCGCCCTGCTCTTCGGTGCACAACCGGGCCCCGCGGTGCCGGCACACGTTGAGGTGCGCGTTGACGCCGCCGTCGCGCCCTCGGACGACGATGACGCTCTCCCGGCCGATCTGCACGGTCTCGTACTGGCCGGGCCGGGCCAGGTCGGCGCTGAGCACGGAGCAGAACCAGCCCGCCTCGAAGATCGAGTCCTGTTCGGCGCGGAAGATCTCGGGATCGGTGTAGTAGTGGCCCGCGAGTGTTTCCCGCAGGCTCGCGGGGAGTCCTTGCTCCTCAACGGATGCGGAGAGCTCACCGGTCGTCATGGAAGTGCTCCTTGCTCGAGAGGACGGATTCGCGTCAAGGCGCTCCGGACGAGCGCTCGGCGAGGTGGGGCCGTGGCTCCCCGGAGGGAGCAGGTGAGCAGGATCAAGAGAGTTGCGCACAGTGCAACCCGGTGCGCGATGCGCTACACATAGCAGCGCGCCGGAAGCAGGATGTCAAGGGCCGCAGGAGGAATCGGCGGCAGCGGCGCCGATCCCCATCAGCGGGACGGGACCGGGGCGATCACTGGAAGACCACCGTGCTCTGCCCGTTCAGCAGCAGGCGCCGTTCGCAGTGCCAGCGCACGGCGCGGGACAGCGCCAGTGCCTCGGCATCGCGGCCGACCGTCTGCAAGGCCTTCGGGTCGTGGGTGTGGTCGATGCGGATCACCTCCTGCTCGATGATCGGTCCTTCGTCGAGTTCCGGGGTGACGTAGTGGGCGGTGGCCCCGACGAGCTTCACCCCGCGCCCGTATGCCTGGTGGTAGGGCTTCGCGCCCTTGAACCCGGGCAGGAACGAGTGGTGGATGTTGATGGCCCTGCCGTGCAGGGCCTTGCAGGTCTGATCGGACAGGACCTGCATGTAGCGGGCCAGCACCACGAGCTCGGCGTCGTGCTCCTCCACGACCCGCAGCAGCCGGGCCTCCGCTTCGGGCTTGGTGTCGCGGGTGACTGGGATGTGGATGAACGGCAGGCCCGCGTTCTCGGCCATGGGGCGCAGGTCCTCGTGGTTGGACACCACCGCGACGATGTCGGCGCCGAGGCTGCCCGCGCGGCAGCGGTAGATCAGGTCGTTGAGGCAGTGCCCGAGCTTCGAGACCATCACCAGGATCCGCGCGTTGCGATCGGCCGCGAAGGCGAAGGTCATCTCGAAGTCGGCGGCGACCGGTTCGAAGCCGCGCGAGATCTCCTCGATGTCGATCTCGTGCGCGGCGGTGACGTGGGTGCGCAGGAACAGCCTGCCGCGCACCGGGTCGTCGAACTGCTGGTGCTCCCCGATGTCGCAGCCGTGCTGGAAGAGGTACGAGCTGACGGCGTGCACGATGCCGCTGCGGTTGGGGCAGCTCAAGGTGAGCGTAAAAGAGCGGGTCAACGGATCCTCCTCAAAGGTCATTGCAGTCGGCCTGCGTAGGGGTCGGGTGGCGGAACCTCAGCGTTCTTCTCGCTGCGGGATCTTTTTCCCGAGTGGCTCCGCCACGAGGGAAAAAGCCGTCCTCGCGAGAAGA
>NZ_JBSFWJ010000163.1:0-2104 GCF_053592695.1 Saccharopolyspora sp. NPDC002578
TCCTCGCTGCGGGATCTTTTTTCCAAGTGGCTCCGCCACGAGGAAAAAAGCTGTCCTCGCGAGGAAGCCGCTGAGAACCCGCCGGTGGTCGGCTTTTCGACGTGGGCTATTCGCTGCGCGAATACAGGCACGGCTTCGCCGCAAGGCAGACTTGCTTCGCCGCCCACTGCACGGCTTCGCCGCAAAGGCACGGCCTTCGGCCGCTGGGCGGACTTCGCTTCGCTCGTCCAGTGCACGGGTTCGCTGCGACTGCTCGGGTTCGTGCGGTGGGGGTTCTTGGGGGGATCTCGGCGGGTGGGAGTGGATTGACCGGATTTTCGGGGGTTGGTGTACTTCGTCGGTGACCGCCGCACCGCTGACCCGCTGCCGCTACGTGGACTACGCGCGCGTCAACGGTGCCTGCTGTTCTTCCTGCTGAACGCTCCCGTCACGCTCGTTCACGGCCGAATCCGGCCGCTCGCAGGAAGAACTCGCTCATGTCCACCGTCATTACGGTCTCCAGCAGCCCGCATTCCCTGTCCCGCTTGGAAGAACTGAACCGCGCCACCGGCGACGCGCTGCGCGCCGAGGGATTCCGGGTGCGCGGGTTGCCGCTGGACCTGATGCCCGAATCCGCGCTGCTGACCGGCCGCTCCGACGCCCCATCGCTGCGCTGGGCGCGCAGGCTGCTGAACGACGCCGACGGGATCGTGCTGATCACGCCGTCCTACGAGGTCTCCGGGAGCCGGCTGCTGCGGGCCTGGCTGGACCTGATGCCCTCGCCCGCGCGGCGCCCGGTGCACGCGGTGTGCCTCGGGTCGACGCAGGCCCAGTCGAGCACCGCGGACTACGCCGTGCGCCGCCTGCTCACCGATCACGGCGCACACCGGGTGACGCCCACCAGCTTCCTGTTCGACAAGTGGCTCACGTCCACCGCCGAAGGCTGGGACTGGGATCCGCGCGCCACGACGCGGCTGGCCGACGGGCTGGCCGCGTTCAGCCGAGAGCTGAACCCGGCCCTGCCCGTCGCCGCCTGAGCCGGGGCTACTCCGGCGCGCTCACCTGGAAGTCGCGGAACTGCGCGCGCACGTCGTGGTCCGGGCCCCATTCGGTGGCGTGGCCGCCGAAGAAGGTGGAGAAGAAGATCCCGGCGAACGGCACGTCACCGATCTGCTCGATGCCCACGACGTCGAGCACCTCCTGATCGTCGTAGCGCACCACGATCCGCCCGCTGTCCCGGTCCACGGATTGCTCCACGGTGTGCCACTGGTCGTCGGCCTGCCACTGCCACGCGCCGCGGCCCACGTCCTCGCCGTAGCCGTCACCCAGCGACGGGTCGTAGACGTACACCTCGCCGTCGCCCGCTCGGGCGTCGTGTCCGTCGTCGTTGCGCCACATGAACCGCGTCGACCAGGCCTGCCCGTGGTTACCGCCCCCGGCCTCGCCCGGTGGGCCGCCGTAGAGGCCGGGCAGCTTGCCGCCCTTGCCGAAGTCGTAGTCGGCGGGGAACCGCACCTGGTAGCTCAGGTGCAGCGCGCGGGCCTGGGAGAGGTCCTCGCGCCCGAGGTCGTCGAAGTCGGTGTAGAACTGGCCGCCGCCCTCGGTCGGGCAGTCGTCGCACGACGGCGCCGACGACCCCTGGCCGTAGAACACCTCCAGCGCGCCGTCCCGGCCGGACATCCGGTCGAAGCCGAACCGACCGTCGTCGAGCACGCCCCACCGCTGCTCCCAGGACCCGCCGGGGAAGTCCCCGAAGTCACCGGTCCACGGTGCCGGCGCCGCCGCGGCCACGGCGGGCAACGCCACCGCTCCCGCCAGCACGAGCCCGAGAATCCCACTGCTGCGCCACGACCGGCGCATCCGTGCACTCATCCGCGATCACCTCGGGGTGAGCAGATACCCCCCACCACCCCAGGTCAACGCCCCGTCGCAAACCGGCCAACCAACACCAGGAACCACGGGCCGTGGTCCTGTCAGCGGCGAAGCCGCTGAGCAGCGACCAGCCAAAGCAAGAAGACCACCCGCGGGTTCTCAGCGTTCTTCTCGCGAGGACAGCTTTTTCCCTCGTGGCGGAGCCACTCGGGAAAAAGATCCCGCAGCGAGAAGAACGCTGAGGTTCCGCCAC
>NZ_JBSFWJ010000164.1:0-1742 GCF_053592695.1 Saccharopolyspora sp. NPDC002578
CTCGCGAGGAGAGATTTGCCCCTCGTGGCGGAGCCACTCGGGAAAAAGATCCCGCAGCGAGAAGAACGCTGAGGTTCCGCCAAATGACCACCTCAGCACGCCTAGGGGCGGCTCACTGACGGGGTTGTTCCAGCGGGACGCCCTCGTCGGACAGCGGCGGGGAGGGGAGCTCCGCACTGGAGGTCAGCGGCGCTGCGCCGTCGAGGGGGCGGCCCGCCTGCTCCTTGAGGAAGTGGGTGCTGATGACGCCGAGCACGCCCGCTCCGACCAGGTAGAAACCGGGCCAGTCGAGGTTGCCGGTGGCCGTCACGGCCGCCTCGATGATCGTCGGCGCGGTCCCGGCGAACAGCGAGACCGCCAGGTTGAAGATCACCGCGAGGCTGCTGTAGCGGATCATCGTGGGGAACAGCGCGGGCAGCGTCGAGGGCGACACCGCGGCGAAGCACACCAACGACATCCCCATGATCAGCAGCCCGGCGACCTGCCCGAGCAGTCCTTCGCGGAGCAGCCACACGGCGGGCAGGCCCAGGAAGATCAGCGACAGGCTTCCCGCCATGAGCACGGGTTTGCGCCCGATGCGGTCGCTGAGCCTGCCGACGGACACGATCACGCACAGCATGAGGACCATGACGGCGACCTGGAGGGTGGCCGCCACCGCCTGGCTGCTCCCGCCCGCGCCGTAGCGCGGGAGCGTCGCGGCCAGGTACGCGGGGACGTAGTTGGTCATCACGTAGTTCGTGACGTTCCACGCGACGATCACGCCGGTCGCGACCAGCGCGGCGGAGCGGTAGTGCACCACGACGATCTGCAGCGCGCGCCGCGCGGACATCGTGCTCAGCGCGGGGGAACGCTCCATCAGCTGCCGGAACGCCGGGGTGTCCTCCAACCGCATCCGCAGGTAGATGCCCGTCAGGCCCAGCGGCAGCGCGAGCATGAACGGCAGCCGCCAGCCCCACGACAGCAGGTCGCCCTCCGGAACGGCGGCGATCACCGCGGCGCACACCCCGGCGCCCAGCGCGTACCCGGCCAGGGTGCTGAATTCCAGCCAGCTGCCGAAGAATCCGCGTCGCCGGTCCGGGGCGTACTCGGCGATGAGGGTGAGCGCGCCGGTGTACTCGCCACCGACGGCGAACCCCTGCAACATCCGGACGAGCAGCACGAGCAGCGGGGCGGCGAGGCCGATCGCGCCGTGGCTCGGGACCAGGCCGAGCAGCACCGTCGCTACCGCCATCAGCAGCATCGTCGCCGAGAGCACCTTCGTGCGACCGATCCGGTCCCCGAGCCGCCCGAACACGAATCCGCCGAGCGGGCGCATCAGGAACGCGGCGGCGAACGCGGCGAGCGTGTACGCGGTGGCCCACTGGCCGCCGTCGGGGAACAGGACCCGGTCCAGCACGGCGGCGGCCAGGTAGGAGTAGATGCCGAAGTCGTACCACACGGCGACGTTCCCGACGGCGGTCGCCGCGACCGCCCGGTGCACGGTGCGTTCCTCTTGCACGACAGGAGGAGTCAGGCTCCGCCTGCGACGTCTCGGTTTCTCGGTCATGAGGTATCCCCCGATGCGAACCGCAGCGCTCCGCAACAGCTTCGCTTCAGGTGTCTTGGGACTCGGCCTGCGTAGCGGTGCGGGTGGCGGAACCTCAGCTGCTTCCTCGCTGCGGGATCTTTTCCCCGAGTGGCTCCGCCACGAGGGAAAAAGCCGTCCTCGCGAGGAAGCAGCTGAGAACCCGCCGGTGGTCTTC
>NZ_JBSFWJ010000165.1:0-1712 GCF_053592695.1 Saccharopolyspora sp. NPDC002578
CCGCCGGGCACCCCGTCGGTGTGGGCCTGTTCGGCGAGGACCACGCCGTCCCAGGTGAAGTCGATCTGCTCCAGGATTCGATCGCCGGGCCCGAGGCGCTGCTTGGCGACGCGGCGGCCCAGCGGGTCGTAGCGGTAGCGCCAGCGGGAACCGTCCGGTGTGAGCACGCCGGTCAGCCGGTCGTCGGCGTCCCAGAAGTAGCGCCAGGTGTCGGGCTTGTGCGACAGCCGCCTGCGCTGGCGCAGGACCATGCGGCCTTGGACACACATTCGTCACGGAACCGCTCAGGAACCGAAGACACTAGCACGCCGCGATTGGGATCTATATCTTCGAATGCAACACGAAGAACTGAAAACAGGGCCGGATATGTGCCCTACAGAACCCGATCGGCACCCCCGGAACATACCGCTTCAACGTGAGACAGCACAGAGCCAGCAGGAGGCTCCACTTCACCCACGCGCCTTTGATTCGACGAAAAACACTCCCCCAAGAGACGATTCGGAACTAATCTTGAGTCAACCTTTTTCGTGCAATCGACCGAATTTCATCCCACTCGTCCTCGGTCAACAATTCAAGAACAGCCCTGGGCGCCTTCCTATTTCGCACGACACGAAGACGAACCGACTCTTCCGAATCCTGCGCCAATCTGGAAAGTATTTCCGCCCCAGCCTTCCTCTTGTCCGCCACTGCAGATCGAACCAAAGGATCAGGATCCAAAGAAAGTGTCGATAGAATCGAAACAGGAACCGTTTTGTTCCTAGCCACCCAGACTCGCATCTCAGGAAATGAATCAATGATCTCGATCCATACGTTCAGCGGAGCATCCTCTTGACCCGCCCTGCGGTACTCCTCAGGTTCGTCGCTGACACGAAGACGAATAAATTCCTCGGGACTTATGATGGTCATTTCAATCCCAGCTCCTTCCAGGGGACGAAAAGACCGGTCGGCCCCTTGTGCTTCCCCTCAATGAAATCACCGTACTCGTCAGCATCAGCCCTCCACGTCAGACCCTTCTTCCCTTCCTCGAACACCTTCCACGCCGATTCCCCGTGCCCCGCGTTATCCTTGGACCACCATAAACCGTCCGATTTGCTCTGGCTGAATGTACCGAACGTGCGGTGCCTAGCTGTTCTTTCAGTTCCCTCTGGCGTGATCTCCCAGTGCCTACGGCACCCTTCTGGAGCAAGCCCGAGCGGGTCGATCCATTCTGTCGGATTGTGCACGTAACTATGCACAGCGACATCCCCGTCGAGCCCGAGCGGGTCCCCACTGCCGTACCGCCCCGTCGCCGGGTCGTAGTGGCGGTGGAAGTTGTAGTTCAGGCCTGTTTCCGGGTCGGCGTACTGGCCCGGGAAGCGCAGTGGCGTGTAGGCGCCGGTGCGGCTGTGGTCGAGGGTGTTGCCCCACAACGTGGTCCGGTGGAACCAGGCCACTCCGCCCTGGTCGTTGATCAGCTCCGATGGGGAGCCGACCAGGTCCGTGACGATCGAGTAGAACTGCTGGTCCACCCACTGCTGGGGCGCGTGGCGCAGGGGCGCGCGTTCGCGCTGGGCCAGCGGGCGGAACGTGCCGGGCTCGTAGTCCCAGACCGTCACGTGCAGGTCGGCGAACTGGAGACCGCCGGGCACCCCGTCGGTGTGGGCCTGTTCGGCGAGGACCACGCCGTCCCAGGTGAAGTCGATCTGCTCCAGGATTCGATCGCCGGGCCCGAG
>NZ_JBSFWJ010000166.1:0-1554 GCF_053592695.1 Saccharopolyspora sp. NPDC002578
AGTCGGTCTCTCGCGAGGACGGCTTTTTCCCTCGTGGCGGAGCCACTTGGGAAAAAGATCCCGCAGCGAGAGACCGACTGAGGTTCCGCTACCCGGACACCAGAGCAGAACGAACCCGGAAACCCGTCAAGCAGCTCGACGTGCGATGAAGCGGTCGTAGGTGTTCATCAGCATGCGGTGTGCTGGGCGTTCCACGAGCTTCGTCAGCGCCCAGCCCAGCAGCACGCCGTTCACCAGGAACGCCGCGGTCTGCAACGTCGGGCCCACGCCGAGGTCCTGGAGCAGGCGCGAGACCACGTAGCCGAGGGTCTGGTGCATCAGGAACACGCCGTAGGAGATGCCCGCGAACCACTGGATGGGGCGTCGCGTCCACTGCGGGATGACCCGGTTCCAATCCGGGCCGCGCGCGGTCAGCGCGACGACGATCATCCCGACGCACACGGCGGCCGTCGAACCCCAGTCCGCGACGAGACCTTCCGGGGTCTCCGCGTAGTTGTGCAGCGCCTGGCCGAGCATGCAGAACGACAGCATCAGCGCGAAGTGCGGCGTCCCGATGCGCTTGGTGGACCACAACCAGATCGCCACGCCCACCACGAACAGGTGCCAGCGGTGCATGCCGATGCCGTCGACCACCGTCCGGTACCACTCCGGGGGCTGGGTGACGCGCAGCGGCCACTGCGCCGCGGGGATCAGCACCGCGGCCCACAGCACCACCAGGATGCGGCGGCCGTGCCCGTAGCGGCTCGCGTACAGCATCGCCGCCGCGCTGAAGCCCATCAGCTGCAGCGGCACCGTCCAGTGCGAACCGTCGATGTAGAGGTACTCCGACGGCCGCCAGTTCCACAGCATCAGCAGGTTCGAGACCAGGTCGCCCCCGGTGGGCGCGAACCAGCCCTCGATCGGCAGCAACCGGACGCCCAGGAAGATGACCACGACCGCGGCGAGGAACGGCGGCAACAACCGCGCTATGCGGCCCCACCAGTACCGCAGCAACGTGCCCCTGCCGATCGTCACGCACGCGAAGTACGCGGAGATCACCAGCAGCAGACTCGCGCCCACCTGGTACGGGAACGCGAAGTTCCGCGGGATCAGCTCGGGGTGGAGGTAGACGCTCAAGAACGTCGCGTGGTAGAGCATCACCAGCCCCACGCACCCCGCACGCACGACATCCCAGCTGATCTTGCGGTTGCTCCCCGTGCCCGAGCGAGCTCGTGCGGGCGCAGCGGTTCCTTCAGGCACGGCGTTACGTTACCAATAGCCGTTTTAGCGGTTGTGACCCAACCGCAGGACATAGTCCATCCGTTGGAGTGATCGAGGCCATGTCCGGCACGGTGTTGACCTCGACCACGCTCGAAGTTCGAGGCTGTTGGAGCCATCCACCCATCCCCTGAGCGGGTGAACGGTGGCTGACGGTGAACAGAGCATCCAGGCGTGTCCACGCGCACGCCGGACGGGAGACCAATGGCTCAGTACGTGCTGCCCGAGTTGGATTACGACTACGCGGCGCTGGAGCCCGCGATCTCGGGTGAGATCAACGAGCTGCACCACAGCAAG
>NZ_JBSFWJ010000167.1:0-1197 GCF_053592695.1 Saccharopolyspora sp. NPDC002578
AGCGTTCTTCTCGCGAGGACAGCTTTTTCCCTCGTGGCGGAGCCACTCGGGAAAAAGATCCCGCAGCGAGAAGAACGCTGAGGTTCCGCCACCCGGACACCCCAGCAACACGAGCCGTGGAAGCAATCCTGAAAGACGACCTTCCACTCACCACAGCGACCACACGCCCGAACCCGGGAAGGCGCTAAACCCGACACCCCACGTCAAGCCAAGGCACGGCTTCGCCGCCCGAGGCAGGGCATTTGGCCGCGAGGTATTGGGCCTGGGTTAAGCCAGGACGTATTCGTGCCAGTTCATGCCGTGGGGGTTCCAGCCGAGGCCTCGGCCTTCCTTGGCGGCTCGCAGTGCTTGCATGGTGTGCGGCCAGCGGCGGATCACGTTGGCCACGGCTACGGGGGTCATCAGTTCGCTGGTGCGGCGGTGGTCGCCTGGGCCCAGGAACGCGATTCCGCCTGGCGTGGACAGGATGTCGGTGAGCGGCACCTGCCCGGACAGCGTGGTCTTCTCCACGCTGATCAGGGTGTTGGGGTGCAGGTCCGGTGGCCAGGTGCGCCGGTCGAGGTCGGCGGCGACTGGCTGGTCGCAGTTGCCGCAGCGGCACTCGAACTCACCGGCCCAGCCGTGCTTCGCCCAGGACCACACGACGCCGCCGCCCACGTCGAGGTCGGACAGCGCGGCCACGTGCGGCCAGGCCCCGACGACGGCGCTGAGCATGGTGCGCTTGGTGGGCCGGGTTTCACCTTCCGGTCCGCTGAACGACCAGGTGCCCGTGTCGTCGCGGTGCACCCGGACCAGCGGCGCCCGCAGCGACAGCACGTCGGTGTCGACGAGCACCTCGGCTTCGGGCGGCGTGTTGAGTTTCCACTCCGTGTTCTGCTCCATCCCGAGCATCGTCATGCGTCCGAACGGGCGACCACAAGATCCGCCACACGAAGGTGTGGATCTACGCCATGTCGCCAACCACAGAACCTCGACAGTGCATCGACCCCGCAACGAGGAGTCGCAGAGGCCCCAAGGGGTCCGCGCAGAATGATCTTTTGGTCATTCTCCTGTCAGCGGCGAAGCCGCTGAGCAGTGACCAGCTTGAGCAAGGTCACCACCGGCGGGTTCTCAGCTGCTTCCTCGCGAGGACAGCATTTTTCCTCGTGGCGGAGCCACTTGGAAAAATGATCCCGCAGCGAGGAAGCAGCTGAGGTT
>NZ_JBSFWJ010000168.1:0-1193 GCF_053592695.1 Saccharopolyspora sp. NPDC002578
CTTCTCGCGAGGACAGCTTTTTCCCTCGTGGCGGAGCCACTTGGGAAAAAGATCCCGCAGCGAGAAGACAGCTGAGGTTCCGCTACCCGGACACCCGAGCAGAACAAGATCGAACGTGGCGGGCGATGAGCATGCGTTGGATCTGGTTTGTGCCTTCGAAGATCTGGAGGACCTTCGCTTCGCGCATGTAGCGCTCGGCGGGGAAGTCGCGGGTGTAGCCCGCGCCGCCGAGGACCTGCACCGCGTCGGTGGTCACCTTCATCGCGGCGTCGGTGGCGACGAGCTTCGCCACCGACGCCTGCATCCCGAACGGCCGGCCCGCGTCGCGTCGCCGCGCCCCGTCCAGGTAGGCGGCGCGGGCGGACTGCACGGCGGCGGCCATGTCGGCGAGCAGGAACTCCACGCCCTGGAACTCGATGATCGCCTTCCCGAACTGCGTGCGCTGCCGCGCGTAGTCCACGGCGAGGTCCAGCGCCCCCTGGGCGAGCCCGACGGCGCAGGCGGCGATGCCGAGCCGGCCGGAATCGAGGGCGTCTAGCGCGATGGACAAGCCCTGGCCCTCGTCGCCGATGAGCCGCTCCGCCGGTACTCGGGCGCCTTCGAACCGCAGCTCCGTGGTGGGGGAGCCGGTGAGGCCCATCTTGCGTTCCGGCGGTGCCGCCGACAGCCCCGGCGTGCCGCCGTCGACGAGCAGGCAGCTGATGCCGCGCGGCCCGTCGTCGGAGGTCCGCGCCATCAGGGTGTAGAAGTCCGCCACGCCGCCGTGCGTGATCCACGACTTGCTGCCGGTGACGACGTAGTCGTCGGCGTCGCGCTCGGCGCGGGTGCTCAGCGCGGCGGCGTCGGACCCGGCGTGCGCCTCGGACAGCGCGTAGCCGCCGAGCAGCTCCCCGCCGATCAGCTCCGGCAGCCAGCGTTCGCGCTGCTGCGCGGTGCCGTGGTGGGCGAGCGGGTAGCAGGACATGGTGTGCACGGACAGGCCGACGCCGACGGTCATCCAGGCGCTGCTGAGCTCTTCGAGCACCTGGAGGTAGACCTCGTAGGGCTGGGCGCCGCCGCCGTGCTCCTCCGGGTAGGGCAGGCCGAGCAGGCCGGAGGCGCCGAGCAGCTGGAACGCCTTGCGCGGGAAGCGCTCCTGCTCTTCGGCGCTCGCGGCGGCGGGGGCGAGCTCGTCGCGGGCGATCTCCGCGGTC
>NZ_JBSFWJ010000169.1:0-1120 GCF_053592695.1 Saccharopolyspora sp. NPDC002578
GGCGGCGGTGAGCAGCATCGTCTCCCGGCGCCGCACGAACTCGGGGCCCTCGTGGCGGAGCCACTCGGGAAAAAGATCCCGCAGCGAGAAGACGACTGAGGTTCCGCCACCCGACCCCTACGCGGACCAGACCCGGCGACAGGAGCCATCAGTCCCGGGGGCCGCCTGCGACGTAGAGGACCTGGCCGGAGACGAAGCCGGAGCGCTCGTCGAGGAAGAACGAGGCGGCGTTGGCGATGTCGTCGGGTTCGCCGGCGCGGGCCACGGGGATGGTGGAGACGGCGGCCTTCGAGAAGTCCTCGAAGGAGGCGCCGACGCGCTCGGCGGTCGCCTTCGTCATGTCGGTGGCGATGAAGCCGGGCGCGATGGCGTTGGCGGTGACGCCGAACTTGCCGAGCTCGATCGCCAGCGTCTTCGTCAGGCCCTGCAGCCCGGCTTTCGCCGTGGAGTAGTTGGCCTGGCCGCGGTTGCCGAGCGCCGAGGTGCTGGAGAGGTTCACGATGCGGCCCCACTTGGCCTCGACCATGTACTTCTGGGTGGCCCGGCTCATCAGGAACGCCCCGCGCAGGTGCACCGACATCACGGTGTCCCAGTCGGAGTCGGACATCTTGAACAGCATGTTGTCCCGCAGCACGCCCGCGTTGTTCACCAGCGCCACGGGGTCGCCGAGTTCGGCGGCGACCCGCTCGACGGCGGCGGTGACCTGGTCGGAGTCGCTGACATCGGCCCCCACGGCCAGCGCCTTGCCGCCCGCGGACTCGATCGCCGACACCGTCTCGGAACAGGCCTGCTCGTCGAGGTCGATCACCGCCACGGCGAACCCGTCCTGGGCGAGCCGTTTCGCGGTGGCCGCGCCGATCCCACGGGCGGCACCGGTGACGATCGCGGTCTTCTGCGGCATGAGTCCCTCACTTCGTCGTCGAGTTTCCAGCTCTGCGGGCAAAGCCCACAACTACGAGTCTTGCAAAACGCCCGTCGTCCTGTCAGCGGCGAAGCCGCTGAGCAGTGACCAGCTAGAGCAAGAAGACCACCGGCGGGTTCTCAGTCGTCTTCTCGCGAGGACAGCTTTTTCCCTCGTGGCGGAGCCACTTGGGAAAAAGATCCCGCAGCGAGAAGACGA
>NZ_JBSFWJ010000170.1:0-1088 GCF_053592695.1 Saccharopolyspora sp. NPDC002578
GCCTTCGTTCTGGCGGGCGGTGAGGCCGTCGTTGAGCATCACGCGGCAGAACGGGCAACCCGTCGCGATCTTCTGGGGCGCGGTGCCCAGCGCCTCGTCGACGCGCTCCACGTTGATGCGCTTGCCGGTCTTCTCCTCCATCCACATGCGGGCGCCGCCGGCGCCGCAGCACATGGAGCGGTCGCCGTGGCGCGGCATCTCGCGGAAGTTCGCACCGGAGGCGCCGACCAGGTCGCGCGGCGGCGTGTAGACCTTGTTGTGCCTGCCCAGGAAGCAGGGGTCGTGGTAGGTCACGTCCTCGGCGACCGGGGCGACCGGGGTGAGGCGCTTCTCGCGGACCAGCTTGTTCAGCAGCTGCGTGTGGTGCACGACCTCGAAGTTCCCGCCGAGCTGCGAGTACTCGTTGGCGAGGCTGTTGAAGCAGTGCGCGCAGGTCGCGACGATCTTGCGCTTGCCGGGCTCGCGGCCCTCGAAGACCGAGTTCAGCGTCTCGACGTTCTGCTGGGCGAGCATCTGGAACAGGAACTCGTTGCCCGCGCGGCGCGCCGGGTCGCCGGTGCAGGTCTCCTCGCCGCCGAGCACCGTGTACTTCACGCCCGCCATGTGCAGCAGCTCGGACACGGCGCGAGTGGTCTTCTTCGCGCGGTCCTCGAAGGCACCGGCGCAGCCGACCCAGAACACGTACTCGGTGTCCTCGTCGAGCTCACCGTCGAAGACGGGGACCTCGAAGTCCAGCTCCTCGGTCCAGGCCAGCCGGTCCTTGGCGTTCTGGCCCCACGGGTTGCCCTTGTTCTCCAGGTTCTTGAACATCCCGCCGAGCTCGGTGGGGAAGTTCGACTCGATCAGCACCTGGTAGCGGCGCATGTCGACGATGTGGTCGACGTGCTCGATGTCCACCGGGCACTGCTCGACGCAGGCGCCGCAGTTGGTGCAGCCCCAGAGGACCTCGGGGTCGATGACGCCCATTTCCTCGGGGCCGCCGACCAGCGGGCGCTCGGCCTCGGCCAGCGCGAGGGCGTTGATGCCCGCCAGCTTCTCCTCGGCGCCGTCACCGGTGATGCCGACCTCGTCGCCGGCCATGTCCTTGC